>JAJFIE010000124.1 GCA_021775275.1 Rhodospirillales bacterium
GTCAATCTGATCGTGCCGGGCCATCCGGCAATCTTTGGCACCTGGCCTTTCGTGTCAGATTTGCGCACCGGGGCCATGTCCGGTGGATCAGGCGAACAGGCCTTGTTGAGTGCTGCCTGCGCACAGATGGCGAATTTCTACGACTTGTGCGGCGGTGTTCCGGCGGGTATGACGGACGCCAAGACACCGGACGCCCAGCATGGTTATGAAAAGGGCTATACGGAAACCCTGCTGGCCCATGCAGGGGCAAATCTGATCTATGAATCCGCCGGAATGCAGGGCAGTCTGCTTGGTTTTAGCATGGATGCCCTGGTCATCGATAACGATATGATCGGCGGTATCCTGCGTACCGTGCGCGGCATCGATGTGACGGAAGACAGCCTGTCCGTAGAAGCGCTGCGGGATGTCTGCACCAATGGGCCGGGGCACTATCTGGGGCACGGTCAGACGCTTGAGTTGATGGAATCCGAATACGTTTATCCGGTCATTGGTGATCGCAAAACACCGAAAGAATGGATCGAGGCCGGGTCAGAGAATATTCTGCAAGCAGCCCAGAAAAAAGTTCGCGATATTCTGGATACCCACCACCCAAGCCACATTCCGCCGGAAATCGACGCGCTGATTCGCGATCGCTTCGACATCTTGCTACCGCACGAAAGTTTGTAGGTATGAGCCCTAACTGGGCTCAGTGATTCCCGGAGCCGGGTTCGCTGGAATCCGGGGGTTGGTTTCTGTTTGTGGCTCGTCATCAACCAGACGGGACTCTGCCAGTTGTCCGGTTCTCTCGAGAATGGGATAGACGACTGACGTCAAGTGACTATTGATCCGCTTCAGGTCGCGCAGCACATCCAGGTGAACGGAACTGGACCCAAGGGTATCGGCAGCGCCGCCGCTTACCCGTGTGAAATGCCGTTCCACGAATTCCAGTTCCAGGTCGCGTATTTCCGTCTTTTGGCGAAGCAGGTCCTTGGCCAGGTTTTCATCCCGCGACAAAAATATATTCAGGGCGAGATCAAGGTTGGCAAGGATGCGTGTATGGAATTCGCGCAACTCATCAAGTCCGGCATCGGAAAAGCTGACGCGTTTTTTGGTTTTTTTCGCCGCCAAATCCATCAGGTTGTTGTCAACAATATCGCCGATGTGTTCGAGATTGGTGGTGAAGCTGAATACGTCCAGGCTGCGTTCGCTTTCCTCGTGATCCAGTTCTTCCCGCGAAAGACTGGTCAGATACAGTTTGATCGCTTCGTGCAGATTGTCGACTTCATCATCTTGCGCCTCAATTTGTTTTCGCAGTGCCTCGTCATTGGAATTAAAGACCTGCATGGCGTCAGACAGCATGCCCCGCACGATATCGCCCATGTGCAGGGCCTCCCGTGCGGCGCAGGCAAGGGCGACGGTCGGCGTATCGAGTGCGCGCGGGTCCAGGTATTTGGGACCGTTATCTGATTCCAGCACGTCTTCATCAGGAATGAACCTCTCCAACAGGCTCATCACGACGCCGACCAGCGGCAGGAACAGCACAGCCAGAAATACATTAAACGCCACATGGAAATTGGCGATCATCCGCACAGGCGTATCATCAAGTGCCGCCAGATAGGGTAGCAGCCAGGGAACAAGGGGCAGGACAATGAGGACACCGGTCAGGCGCATAGACAGGTTTCCAAGGGGGACGCGTCTGGTTGGCGCTGTTGAGCGCATGGTCATTGTAACCGCAGCAATAGCACTGCCGAAGTTCGCACCCAGAACCAGGACCAGGGCAAGTTGAATACTCAGGACCTGAAGTGCTGCGAGAGACATGATCAGCAGAACAATGGCGACGCTGGAATGCGCCATCCAGGTAATCAGTGCTGCGATCAGGATGGCCAAAACTGGCTCGCTCGCAAGTGGAGCCAGAATGATGGATGCCGTTTCAGCCTCTCGTAGCGGCGCAGACGCCAGAGAAATAAGATTCAGCGATAACAAAATAAGTCCAAGCCCGATGGCCGTCCGCGACAGGTTGCGGCGTTTGCTGCTGTCGCCGGACAGGAAGCCGAACACACCGATGGCAATCAATGCGGGGGAAAGCCAGCCGAGATCAAAGGAAAGCGCCTGGACAACAATGGTCGTTCCGATATCCGCACCCAACATGATGGCCAGTGCCGCTGCACCCGCGACCATGCCGCGCCCCGCGAATGACGAAATGATCATGGCTGTCGCCGTGCTGCTCTGTAAGGCCGTGGTTACGGCAAAACCGGCAAACAGGGCGCTCACCCGGTTTTTTGCCGAGGCGGACAATACCCGCCGTAGTTCAGCGCCGAACGAACGGGTAATCCCGGTACGAACCATACGGACGCCCCACAAAAGCAGGGCGATGCCACCAGCGAAGTTGATCAGGAGTTCCATTGACCTGCGATATAACCATTGTTGTACCGATTGGCAATCATCGATACTCCCAACCTGTCGGTCAAGAACGGTCAAATGCGGTCACGGATTAATGATCGCCGGATTACGCAGGCCAGTCTTCAGGTATACAGCCCGGCGCTTCGGGCGCGCTGCTGGATCAGAGCTAAAACCGTGTCAATATAAGGGGTCTTCACACCTGCTTCGCGCCCGAGTTCCTGAACAGAGGTGACCAGTGCATCAATTTCCATGGCCCGCCCGGCTTCCAGGTCCTGCAACATAGAGGTCTTGTGGGCGCCAACTTTTGACGCGCCATCAATACGGGTTTCGATATCGATTCGGAACTCGACCCCCAGTTTTTCACCTACTTCCTGTGCTTCTTCCATCATGCCGCGGCAGACGCCTCGCGTGCCGAGGTCGGTGGTCACGATATCCAGTGTGGTGTGGGTCAGGGCGCTGACGGGGTTGAAGCAGAGGTTGCCCCATAGCTTCTTCCAGATGTCGTCGCGGATGTTGTCACGAATTGGCGCCTGGAATCCGGCCTCTATCAGGGCTTCGCTCAACTTCGTTACCCGCTCGGATATGGAGCCATCCGGCTCACCCAGGGTGAACTTGTCCCCCGACAGGTGTTTGATGACACCCGGCTCAACCAATTCTGTAGCCGGGAAGACAACACAACCAATGGCGCGCTCCGGGCCAATTCCCTTCCACTGGACGCCCCCCGGATCGACACTCTCAAGCACCCGGGACTGGTCCTGGCCATCGAGTTTGTAGAAATACCACCAGGGAACGCCGTTCTGGGCCGTGATAACGGCCGTATCAGGACCCAGCAACGGTTGCATCACGTCAACCAGGTCAATCGCCTGATGGGATTTGGTGGCCATAAACACATAATCCTGGTGACCTGCCTCCGCCGGGTCATCGGTCACAAAGATATTGTTGGCGACACGTTCCTCGCCATCAATGATCAGTTTCAGACCATTATTGCGGATTGCTTCCAGATTCCTGTTTCGGGCAATGACGGTAACGTCCTGTCCGGCGAGCGCCAGATCGACCGCAAGATAGCCACCAATTGCACCGGCACCATAGACGCAGATTTTCATGGCGTTTGTTTCCTACATTTCATGGAAGTTGACCCCGAGGAAACCCTGTTTAGCGGCTCGGATTTCCCGGCGCCACACCCGCTTGGGGCTATTTTTAACTCAACCGGGTAGGGTAGGTAGGTATCTTATACAGAGCGACTCTTCAGGTGTTCCAAAAGATCGGGAAGGCCCGTGACATCGTCAAGAACATACTCGGCTTCCTGCTCGAGTTCCGCACGGTTGCTGGTGCCTGTCAGCACCCCGACACAAAACGCGACGCCCGCGTTTCGGCCCATCTCCATATCGTGGCGATTGTCACCAACCATGATGATTTGCGCCAATGACAGGTTGGTCGTGGCGCAGAAGGCATGGACCATTCCCGGCTCCGGTTTCGGACCGTGCCCGCTGTCAAAACCGGCAATGAAGTCCAACAGGTCGGTAGCGCCGAATTGTTGCAGCATGGCATTGGCGCTCGCGTCACTATCGCTGGTGGCGACGCCCAGCGACAGGTCCAAATTTCGAAGACCCCGAAGGAAAACTGGCAGATCAGTCACCGGTGTGGCGGTTTCGCTACCGCCCCTGGTGAACAAATCATTGAGTGCGCTGGTCAGAATGTCGGTATCCCAGCCACCAACGTGCCCCGCCCAGGCTTCGGCGATTTCCCGGTTGGTGTGCGCAGCCAGCAGGCTGCCTGCGCCGATGGTATCGGTTTCCGGATGCCAGCCGCCTGCCACCATAAGGCTCCGGGCGACTTTCTCGTCGCCTCTGGCGGTCAGTTTTGCCGCCTGATGATTGAGAGGCATCCACGTTCGATGGTAGTCGAACAGGGTGCCATCTTTATCGAACAGGATACCTTTGATTTCCATATATGCGCAGATGCCACGACGGAGATTTTATGGCAAGCGAAGAAATCGTGACGCGCAGGTGTTTTGGGCGATAGAGTGCGGGGAAATGTGGTTGTGGGCATGCGTTATCGCAGCGTCCGGACAGGGAGCAGGGAACATGGCGGAACAGGAATTCGATTTCATCATCTGCGGCGCAGGATCAGCCGGCAGTGTCATGGCCAGTCGCCTGACCGAAAATCCGGCGAACCGGGTGTTGGTGCTGGAATATGGTGGCAAGGACAATTCCATCTTTATCCGGATGCCGACGGCGCTGGCGATCCCCATGAGTATGAAAAAATTTGACTGGCGCTATATGGCGGAACCTGATCCCGGCATCAACAATCGCCAGATCCATCAGGCCCGTGGCAAGGTGATTGGCGGATCGTCCTCCATCAACGGCATGGTGTATGTGCGGGGCAATGCCGGGGACTTCGACCAGTGGGAGGAATTGGGCGCCGATGGTTGGGGATATCGTCACTGCCTGCCTTACTTCAAGCGTGCCGAAAGCTCGTCTTTCGGCGGTGACGAATACCGGGGCGGAGATGGGCCCCAGAGCACCTCAAATGGCAACAACATGAAGAATCCTTTGTACCGGGCTTTCATTGATGCCGGTGTGCAGGCGGGATACCTGCGTTCCGATGATGTGAACGGTTACTGCCAGGAAGGTTTTGGCCGCATGGACATGACGGT
>JAJFIE010000125.1 GCA_021775275.1 Rhodospirillales bacterium
TGAGTTGAAGGGTCGACAGATATGTCGGTGGGTGTTCGTTGATCAGATTGGCTGTTTCGGTGATGTGTTGCTCCCAGTTTTCCTGCCCGGCCAGCCCCAGGATCACCGTCGCCGATACTTTCAGGCCAGCCTCGCTCGCGTTGTCCAGGGCCATGCCGTGGGTCTTTTGTGAAGCACCCTTTACAACGCGCTTGAGCACCTGTGTCGAGCCTGACTCGATTCCTAAGTAAACCAGATTGAGATTCCGCTGTTTTAATTCAATGAGCTCATCAATGCTCTTATCAATCAGGTTCTTCGGCGTGGCGTAGGCTGATACCCTGCTCAGGTGGGGCAACGCTTCATGCAGCTTATCAAGGATGGCCCGCAGGTCATCCATTGGCAGGGTCAGGGCGTCACCATCGGCCAGGAATACCCGGCTGGCATCAGGCCAGTCACGGGCAGCGTCGTCTATGTCAGCGAACACCTGATCTTGTGGCCTGGCCGCGTAGGACTTGGTTTTATACATGGAACAGAAGGTGCAATAATTGGCAGAACATCCAAGCGTTGCCTGAATGATCAGATTATTGCCCTCACTCGGTGGCCGGTAGAGCGGCATGTCATAGTAAATCGTCACGTCGTCTCCACAGTCAAATCCGACCCCGCACCCTAGTTTGTTTCCTTACCTTGCAAAAACATCAACGGGTCATGGGTAATGTCGCCGCCGGCGTGCGACAGGGTTTCGAAGAATAATCCGAAGAGTTCCGACTGGGATGAAATTTCCAGCTTGCCGTAGATGCTCTTCATGTGATTGCGCACGGTTCCCGGCGAAATCCCCAGCAACCGGGCGATAGACTTGGCGGAATGCCCTTTCAGCAACAGATGGGTGATCTCGCTTTCCCGGTCGGTCAGCACCGAGGTTGCGAACAACCTGAACGCCTGGGTCATGCGAACATGAAAATCGATGCTGAACCGGTCGCTGGACAGAAGTTCCGGACGAATGCGCATCCAGATACGCTGCATGACCGCGCTGACTATGTCGGATGACTGATTGAGAAACCGCATTTCCGCTGGCAGATATTTTGCCTTTTCGCCGCCCCGCGAGAGGGACACATGAGCCGTTGTATTTTCATCAATGGGCAACAACCAGCCAGCTTCTTCGGCATCTGAATACGCCGCATAATAATCGCGGTAAAATTTCCCGGATGTGAAGTCGGCGGGCGCCAGTTGCCGCATGGTGTAGCAACCCGGTGCGATATTTTCCTGAAATGCATTGTAAAACGGACACAGCAGGTACGGCCCCTCGGCGTAGCGCTCGCGTATCTGGTCGCGGTAGTTATAGTCGACCTCGATGGGGGGCGCCTCGCGGCGAAAAAAAACCACATACCAGCTTTCAAAGGGAACCATTGTCGCAATGGCATCCATCAGCGCCTGAAGCACCGTCGGATGGTCAATGGTCTCGATGACCCGACCCACACAACTGTTCCATGCAACCAAATCGAATTTCTTGCTCATGCGCACAACATCTAAGTTAATACCAGGGTGCCGTGATCCTATGCCGCTTCACAAATAAGACAAGAAATACCAGCATGTGATGGCGATTCATGTCATGGCCCTGTCAGACAACCATGTCACGATTTTTCTCTGAATGGTGTATGAGGACAGGATTAAATTACTGCGCGGGAAGCAAGACAGGTTTCATGAGCGATAAAAACGCCCAAAACAAGCACACGAACAAACATTCGTTCGTCGACGATATGGCCGATGAATACCGGGCCGATACGCTCACCCGTCTGGCCAGGGTTTCCCTGACGTTGGATGAACTTGCGAGGGCTGGCGCGCCGGATGAAGACCTTTTGGGCGAGATTAAATCTCATGCCCACAGCATCAAGGGTGCCTCAAAGACATTTGGATTTACCGGTTTGTCTGTTGTCGCTCACGCCATGGACGACTTTCTCCGCAACCTTGATTTAGACGGTGGGCTGGTATTTCTGGATGACCTCGAACGCTTGAACAATCTGATGATTTCCGTCACCAGCGCCAGTGACATCATTTCCCAGAAAACCGGTGAAAAAATGCTGTCCGACCTTGATTTGCCGATGGATAACCACGGAAAAGGAACACACGCCAAGGGACAGGCAATCGCACTGCTGATCATGGCGCGTGGCGATGAGCGAAACGCCATGGCCCGGACTCTGGAAATCCTCGGGCTAGGCGTTCTCACGGCGCGGGATGGCGTTCAGGCCATTGAACTGGCGACTGTCCGGCGGCCGGATATTATCATAACCACCCTGCATAGCGATCGCCTGAGCGCCCCGGAGCTTGTTCAGGTGTTCGCAGAAATCAACGCGACCGCATCAATCCCGACACTGGTCATGTTACCGGAGGTCGACAAGAAGGCCGGATCAACCAGCAAGGATGCCATCGCGCTGCTAACCAGTGAGCTGCCGCCCTCTGTCCACAAGATCAAGCAGGGCGCAAAACTTAACCAACAACTTTCCGCCAAACTGGTGGAACTTGGTGTTATTTCATTGTGAATATGACGTTCAGGGTACGCGCCTAAACCTATTTGACATCGGGGAAGTTCGGGTCGTCCACGTAGAGCCCGCAATTTTTCGGATCAACGCCCAGCCGATTGCACAGCGTGACGATTTCGATCTGATCGGTCAGGGCCTTCTTTCCGTTCGGCCCGGAATCAGCCTCCGATACCGCCAGACAGATACGGATAAGCAACTCGCGGGTTGGTGCTTCCGGCGCACCTTCCAACAGGGCGTCCATGGCCAGTTTATGGCCATCTTCGGAATGCTCCAGAATGGCGTCTGTAAATTCATTGAACAGATTGACGCCTTCATGGGGGTCAAACACTTTCAATCGGTCCAGTGTTTCCAAAATCTGGTCGAGGCGAATCCGTTCGGCAAACGACACGTCACCGTCGGCGCTGGCCACCATGGCGCACGCCGCCATGGTGGCGCGCAGGAACGGCAGGTTGCGTTGGCGCTCCAGATGATCCTGAAACTGGTTAAGCAGGGTTTCGATAAAGCTCATATCAAACAGCCATTTTCCCGGTTGATACGGATGTTCCCATATCCATGGACAGATTTGAAGGCCTTTGGTTTACAAACATATGATTCACAAGACGGAAAATTAATTTCCAGACTCAGCAATTGCGAAAATAATGGCGCGCCCGTACATCATTGGGGTTAAAGTCTTTCCATATAATATTGAGATGATCTGAGAGGGTCGGCTCCATGAACAGATCCAGACACATCATGATACTGATAGCTGCCGGGCTTGGCGTTGCCGTGTTGGCCGGATGCACCTATCAGGGTGGTGACGTGAACCCCTTCGTTCGCAAGACAACGTGGTACAGCTATCTGAATGGCGATGATCTCAGGGCCACCTGTGAGGCCGGACAGGCTGATTCCCTGCGTCTGGTTTACAATGCCATTCACACAGAACAGATCCGCACCTATGACATCACCATGGCGCCCGATGGTGAAAATCCTTCACTGAAGGTTCGTGTCCTTGGCCCCACTGATTTTTCCAAACTGGGATTTGATGACCTGGTGGCGCCCTGGCGGGGTGACACTGTTGTCACTCATCTGCGACAGCAGGACATGGATAATTTGTGGACCGCCATGGACACCAGCGGCGCGTTCGCCCCGGCGCCAGAGGGATTGTTTCTGGTTTCTGAAAAATTTTTCTGGCTGACGGCAATCTGCCGGGAAGGGCGTTTTTCCTACAACGCCTTTGTCTGGCCATCAGACCGCTTTGATAACATCCGGTTCGACGACCTGCTGTTCGCCTGGGACATGACCGATGTCGCCGTCAAGCCGCCCAGACAGGCGACCAATTTCGACATTTACGGCGAAGTCAATCCGAAGAACAAGGAAGGCCCATACTATCAACTGACCATCGGAAAAAATGGCCTGAAAGGCGCGACCCCCCTATTTTCGAACTGAGACAGTCCTCCGTTCCAAGCTTTGGAATATCATCCCTCAGAAAGCCAAACTTATTTTAGCTGTCACCGCGAAATCTGTTTCCAGTTGTGGTCCGTCCAGGTTCTGATAGATCGGCACCGTCGCTTCCAGGGCCATCTGGCTTCCGCCGGCAATCACCGCATTCACACCAGCCGAGAGATTGATGACCCGCTGTCCGCGACGATTCGGATCGCCCGTCGGCGCAAGGGTCGTACTGATCTGGGAGTCCCGGCCATCAATATTGCCGACGACTTTCCCCTGTACCCGCCCGAAAACAGCGGCCCAATCGGCCAGGTCACGCGCCCCCCAAAACGACGCCTCGAAGGTATTTCCGAGCCGGTATCCATTATTGTTCCGTCCCGGTCGCAGCGTCGCGGCGATTTGCGTTCCCCAGGCATAACCCTGGTTCATTCCCGTATAGGACAGACTTGGAATGACATCCCATGTTCCTGATCCCAATTGCATCGGATACGGCAGCGGATTGCTCCCGGTCGGATCAGCAGGGGTGTTGTCTTTTTCTTCAATGCTACCCAAGGGGATACTGAGACCAAGACCGCCCGTTATTGAACCGGAACCGGACTGGTAGAACTTGTAAACCGTGCCGACCCTGGGGTCGCCGATACCTTCGGAACGGGTTGTGAACTTCGTACCCCCCCGGTTTATGTGATCCATGGACTTGCGGATATAGGGAACGCCTCCCGTCACGGCCCACTCATCGGTGATGCCGTACATGGCCATTCCCATCACCATTCCCACATCCATCCGCAGGGGCGCGACCATGAAATCAGCGAGGACCTGATCCTGAGAGACATCGCTCGTGCCCGACCTGTTTCCCTGCATCTTCATGTACGAGCCAGAGAGCGAAAGCATGAGCTTGCCTTCCGGCGGTGTGTTGGCGCCAACAACACCCGGCGGCGGCGTCGTGGCCGGACGCATCTTCATGCCCATATCGCCTTCCGGCGGCATGGCGGACCCATCATCGGTTCCACTGTCGGTTTCGTCCACGTGCATGTCGGCAACTTCAGCGCCGAACAGAAATTCCCCCTCATAGAGCGGCACGGTCTGTGTCGGGCTCTGCCATTCTCCGGCATGAAAGCTTGCAAATGAGACACCCGGTTGGTACGCGCCGGCCAAAACAGTCAAGCTGACAAGAGCGGCAAAACGACCCGTTACACGTCTAGTGTGGAATGTACTTCGCATAGGTTTTTCCTCTGGTTAGAACCGAGTCGGCGAAGCCATGGGGCTGCCGGTGGATGTCGATATCATTGTTCCGTCTTCTTGATGCCCGTGCGATGTGGATGCACCGGCTATCGCCTGTATTACCCAGCCGACTATGGCGATTGCGAAAACCAGGGTCGTGACCGTTGTCCGAAAACCGTAAATCGTAAATCGTCTTCATGAAACTGTGCCTTCCCTGAATTTTGCATATGTCCTCTACAGCAATTGCTGCGGTGCAACATTGATCTGCGTCAAATCTTCTGCGCGGGGAGAGAAGGCATGAATTTGGGGTCGCCCTGAAAGGTGCGGGGCTGCCGTACATCGCTCATTCGGATTTCTCCACTCGGGCGAATGCTAAACGGACCGATACGGTGAACCCGGAATTATCGGGTCACCGTGATTCAGTTGGGAACAGGACTTTTGAGAAACCGGATCAATTCCGTCAGGTCCTGCCCGGACATGGACCAACGCGGCATCGCCGGGTCAAGCGGTTTGCCGTCAGGATCGAGACCCTCGGTAATGGCCCGACGCAGGCTCGCGTCGGTGTAGCCGTCATGGT
Organism: Rhodospirillales bacterium; assembly: GCA_021775275.1. Taxonomy (GTDB): domain Bacteria; phylum Pseudomonadota; class Alphaproteobacteria; order Rhodospirillales; family Casp-alpha2; genus JAJFIE01. Next base: position 5,734 of record JAJFIE010000125.1, read on the forward strand.
CCCCATGA
>JAJFIE010000126.1 GCA_021775275.1 Rhodospirillales bacterium
CATGCCTATTGCCTGGATTTCTCAGATTCAGACCATAGTGAGTATCCAGCGGCCAGCGAGGTTGGCGTCCCGTTGGGCCTGGAAGTTCGCAGGATTCCTTTATCAGTCGATGCGATGGACGATTTTCTATCGGTTACCAGCCACCTGGATGATCCGTTGGCGGATTCGTCAGCCATCGCTGTATGGGCCCTCGCACGGGGAACCGCCGATGATTACAAAGTCGTGCTTAGCGGCGATGGTGGCGATGAGTTGTTTGGTGGCTACCTGACTTATCAGGCCACTGCCGTGCACAATATGTTGCATCGAGCGCTGCCTCGGCCCGTGGCCTCTGCAATGGCCCATCTATCGTCGGCAATTCCAATTTCAACGCGCAAGGTCAGCACCAGTTATAAACTTTGGAGATTTTTTCGCGCTATGGATCTTAAACCAAATGAAGCGCATTTTACTTGGAACGGAACATGGTTACCGGACGAAGCCGCCGATTTTATCATGGATGTGGATGCGGCAGAAGCTGCAAGGAGCAGTCTGAAAAACATCGTTTCGCAGTACACCGTCCCTACGCAACCGACGACGCGGGAGCTTCAATCCGTCGATGTACACGAGTATCTGCCAAACGATATCTTGACCAAGATGGACCGTGCCAGCATGGCCTTTGGTCTTGAATCCCGTGCGCCGTTTCTATTTGGACCACTCGCCGACCTCGGACTGGCGCTACCGGACGATTACAAAGTCTCTCCGTTTGGCCGTCCCAAGAAAATCCTGCGTCGACTCGCAGAAAAAACGCTCGGCCGGAAGGTAAGTCATGCCAAAAAACAGGGATTCAGTATCCCGGTTCACGAATGGTTGCGCGGTACTGCGCGCGATCTTATGGAAGATCTATTGTCTCCACGTGCTTTGGAAGACCTGCCATTCTTGAATTTCACGCGAATTCAACGGGTCAAGGATGCTCACATCAACGGATCGGCACAATATGGTTTTGAGATTTGGGGCCTGATGGTTCTGGTCGCCTGGTACCGGGCGCGTATCCTCAAAAGAAATTTCACTATTCCAACACCCCGATTGCAAAGGCTGGAGTTTTGACTTGGGCGGACACTGTGCAGTTTTGCAGTGCATCCGGTGATCTGATTTGACGAAGCTCACTACAGTATTTCTGACCGGGGGGAGCGGACATCTTGGCTACCATGTAGCACAGGCCCTGATCCGAGAGAGGTACAAAGTCAATGCGTTGGTCCGACGTCTGCCAAACGGCCCCGAGCGCGTGTCGGGCGTCAATTACTTCGTTGGAGATATGTTGGATCTGAGTTCTTACGCCACCATGCTCCAGGACTCCGATGCTGTCATCCACACGGCTGCGGAGGTCACGTTTGGTGGCCGGGCTGATCAACTCCGCCGTATCAATGTGGATGCTACGAAGGTGCTGCTGGAACACTCTCGCGCCGTAAATGTTTCTCGGTTTATCTATGTGAGTTCCCGTGGAACGCGTGTTACCGCTTCAGACCCGAAGAATTCTGATGAATCCGGAGCTTTTCTGGCCATTGGAAATGTTGATGCCTATATTGCGTCCAAGCTTATGGCAGAGCGTGCTGTAATCGCGGCCTCGGATGATATGACATGCATCGTTGTCTCGCCAACGGCACTTGTCGGTGGCAGAGACCGAAAACCCGGCCCCGCAGGTGCATTGGTAAAAGATTTTGTGCGAGGCCATGTGCAAATCTATCTTGATGGCGGGTTCAATCTCGTTGATGTGCATGATGCAGCAGATGCGACCGTTGCCACGTTGACACGGGGTTGTAATGGCGACGTATATTTCCTAGGTGGGAGTAACATAAGCATGTTGCAGATCTATCGGGAATTGGCCAATTTGACGGGGAACAAGCCTCCTGCATTTAAAATCCCAACTGTTGTCGCCTATTTTGCTGCTTCAGTATTTGTCGTGATCGAAAAGATTACGGGCAGACCCGCGCAGGTCACGCCGAAAAAGGTACTGTCTTTCCGGAATCGTTCTTCATATTGTGATTCACGAAAGGCCCTTGAGATACTTGGAATGCCGCAGACGCCGCTAAAGGAAACCTTAGAAGATGCGATTCACTATTTTCGCGCCTAACGGATTGAAACATGGATAACGTTGTTCTCGTCGCGCCGCCAAACGATCAAATTGTCCTCAGAGATATGTACAGTAGTACGATCTCCAAAGGACATTATAATTGGCCAAATATTGACATGCTGGCTGCGTCGGGTGTGTTACGTGACTATTTCGACGTCACCATTATTGATGCGATGACCTCGCGCATGAGCACCGAAGAAACAATCGACAAAATCGCGGCATGTGATCCCATTGGTGTTCTATGCGCTGTTGGTGTGTCGGTGCGCGATGAGGACTACGCTTTTATCCGTGCCATCAAACAGCGTCTGCCAAACACCAGGATCGTTGGTTCTGGTGGCATTCTGTTTCACAATCCTGTTGAAGAAATGAAACGCCTTCCGGAACTGGATGCCTGCTTACTCAACTTTGTGACTGATGATCTCCGGCGCTATTTGCTCGGCGATCTCGAAGATGTTGCAAACATTGTTTATCGGCGTAATGGCGAGATTATTTCTAGGCCGAAGCGTTATCCATCTCACGGATACACATATGGCGTGCCATTTCACGAACAGTTACCGCTTCCTCGATATCAACTTTCGCATGGATACGCGACACCCATGGCTTCGGTATTGACTAGTTACGGTTGCCCGGCGACCTGTACTTTTTGTGTTTCGGGCTCGATCAACTACCGTTACCGAGATCCTGCGAACGTTGTGGAAGAACTAAAGCATCTCGATGCACTTAGCGTTCGCCAGGTTCTGTTCCGTGACAACGTATTTCTGGCTACAAAAAACAAAGGGCGAGAGTTGCTTGAGCTAATGGTGGAGCAAAAGTTCAGCTTTCGCTGGCTCGCTGAAATGCGCGCCGATGCAATCGATGAGGATACGATCCCGCTCATGAAAGCAACGGGATGCTATGCCGTTCACATGGGTGTCGAAAGCGCCAGTCAGGAAATGCTCGACCGGTATGAAAAACGTATTCAGCTGGCGCAATACCGCAAAGCCACCCGACTTTGCCGTGAGAATGGCATTAAAACCATAGGCTATTTCATTATTGGCCTTCCGGGTGAAACCCGTGAAGATGTTATCAGAACTGTCGATTGGGCTCTTGAACTCGATGTCGATTTTGCATCGTTCAATAATCCACTACCGATCTTTGGCACCAAACTCCGTGAAGAGGCGCTGGAAAAAGGCTGGATCGACAAGAATGCCGATTCCTATGATGGTTCCAAATCGACCCTGTTCAGCACCACTGGTCTGTCACCTAAGGAAGTCGATGAACTTCGTAATTACGCATATCGGAAATTCTATTTCCGACCGAAGTTCATTTTCAGAAATCTCATGAACCTTAGAACGCCATTTCAGGCCCGGATGTTATTAACGGAGGGACTCTCCATGTTTGGACGTGTCG
>JAJFIE010000127.1 GCA_021775275.1 Rhodospirillales bacterium
TCTGCAACAGGCGGTGGATCAGGTTGCCGCGACGGAACCGGGTTGTGTCATTGTCCAAAAACGGCGGCATGACGGGCGGTTCCTCGCCATCGGGCCGGGACGGCGACAGCGGCTGGAACGGCTCAGGTTCCGGCGCGGGGGCCGAGAACAGCCAGCCGGGGGGCGATGCCGCCGCCGGGATGATCAGGTCTGCCGCCTCTTCCGTTTCGGGTGGCGCTGTCTGGGGTGTGGTAAAGCCGAACCCGTCATCCGGCGTCCCGCCCAGAAAATGCGCGCCCTGCAATCCGGCGATGGCGGGGCGGATCAACTCGTACCACGATCCTTCATCGCGGCCATGCTCCTTCCTGTCGCTGCGTTTGCCGCGTTCCCAGCCCATCACGTACAGACGATCACGCGCCCGCGTCATGGCGACATAGAGCAGGCGGCGGTATTCCTCCAGCCGCGCCTGCTTCATGCCGTCGCGCAAGGCCGCACAGTGTTCCGTCTCATTGGCCTTGATGCCCGGCCATAGCGGCAGGGCGGGATCATTCTCCCGGACTTCTCCCACAATATCGTCCGAAGGCGTGGTCCACAGCACGCGTTCCCTGGTCGAACTGCCGGGTTCGCTGCATGTATCCGGCAGGATGACGATATTCGCCTCAAGTCCCTTGGAGCCGTGCACAGTCATGACCCGCACCTCGCCGCGCCCGGTATCCATATCCCGCTTGATGTCCGTTCCACCGGCCTCAAACCACGCCAGAAACCCTTGCAGGGACGACACATGGTCGCGTTCGTAGGCGATGGTCTGGGCGAGGAACTCATCAATCGGGTCATTGGCTTCCGGCCCCAGTCGCGCAAGCAGCTTTCGGCGACCGCGCCCGGCCCCGAGCAGACGGGAGAAGAACTCAAAAGGAGGGCTGAAATCCGCCCTGGCCAGCAGGTCGTCCAGGATGGCCCGGGCATCCTCACACGTCGTCCGGCTTTTCAGCGTTTGCCACAATGTTCCTGTCCGGGCATGCGCAAGATCAAAAAGCCTGTCTTCGCTGAAACCGATGAACGGCCCTTTCAGCACGGTCGCCAGGGTCAGATCATCTTCCGGCAGCAAGGCGAACCGCGCCGCCGCCATCAGGTCCATGACGGCGATCTGTTCGCTGAGGATCATGCGGTCACTCCCCGCAACGGGAATGCCCCTGGCCTTCAGGCGGCGCACCATTTCTTCGGCGAACTGCCCCCGTTTCGGCACCAGAATCATGATATCGCCGGGGTTGATCGGACGGTCTTTGGATTCCAGGATTTCCTTCCGGTCGCACCACCGGGCGATGGTTTGGGCAATGGATTCCGCCGTCCGCGCCATGGGACTTGAAGGCCTGATCCGGTCCACCGGCGCATCCCATGGGCCGGGTTCCGCGATTGTCTCGCGCTGGAAGGCGTGCCACAACTCGGCGACGCCGCCATGATCGTGGCGTTGTGCGTGATGGCGGGTGCCCGCCGCATCCGCCACGCCGTTCTGGGCCTCGGGGCGCTGGAATACCGCATCCACCACGTTCAGAACGGCGCTGGTGGTGCGGAAGGATTGCACCAGTTCCACAGTCTTCCAGCCCATCCCCGCAGCCATCGTGCGGTCGCGGAAATAATCGTGCATGCGGGCGAACCCTCGCGGGTCCGCGCCCTGAAAGCTGTAGATGGACTGTTTTTTGTCGCCCACGGCGAAGATCGTCCGTGGCGGCGGGCTGTCCGGGTGGCCAGGGCCGCCAAACTGCTCGCTCTCATAAGGGCGCCCGTTCTCATAGGTTCCTTCGCCGGAAAAAAACTCGTCGGCCAGATGGCGGATCACCTGCCACTGCTCGGGGCTGGTGTCCTGCGCTTCATCCACCAGAATATGATCAATGCCGCCGTCCAGTTTGAAATGAACCCAGCTTGCGCCACGATCCCGCTGCAACAGCGTCAACGCCTTGAGGATCAGGTCGTCATAATCCATCAGGGCGCGCGCGTGTTTCAGTTCCTCATAACGTTCGATCACCGCCGTGCCGACCCGCACCAGATGTCCGGTATCGCGGGCAATCTGTGCGGCTTTCAGTTTTTCCGCCAGGGCATGGATGCGCGCCTGTTCGCTGAACAGCGCGGCGGCGGCGGCGGGATCCTGTTCCCGTGGTTTTTTGGTGATGATCCCGCTCTCGGCCCGTGGTGCGCCCTCCTTGGTGAGAAATACTGGCAGGTAGTCACGTTCCAGCCGCGCTGCGCGATCATCCACGTCCGCTGCCAGCCAGGTCGCCAGACGGGGCGCGCGTTCCCTGTCGCCCTTGCCGCCCGATTCCAGTGCGACGATGGCGGCCATAAGTTCCGTTCGGTCAAACGCCGCTTCATCCGCCCCCGCGCGCAGGATTGCATCGAAGCTTTCGTTGGCTCCCAGGCCCAGGTGCGCCCTGATGGCCCGGTCCATATCGGCGACGCTGCCGAGTTGCTCATGGGCGTGTTTCAGTCGCTCGCGCTTGTTCAGCAGCTCTTTCAGAATGTCATCGAAGCTGCCCTCGTCGAGCAGTCCGGCAATGGCGTCCAGGGCGATCGCGATGGGAGAACGGGAATCATCGAAGGCCTGCCGGTAAACCCTCTCGCGGGCTTCGCCCATGAGTTCCGCCTGCGCCCGGTCGTCCATGACGCTGACATGGGGCGCGACCCGGGCCTCGATGGGGAATCTGCCCAGCAGGGATTCGCAGAACGCATGGATGGTGCGGATTTTCAAACCACCCGGCGCTTCCAGTGATTCAGCAAACAGCCGCCGCGCCCGTTTAAGATCATCACCATCCGGCGGCGTTCCCAGCAGGTCGACCAGAGATACCCGAAGCGGTTCATCGGCCATGACCGCCCATTGACCCAAGCGTCCGGATAGCCGGTTTTCCATTTCGGCGGCGGCGGCCTTGGTGAATGTCAGGCAGAGAATTTTTTCCGGCGGCACACCACGGAGCAGCAACCGCGAAATGCGATCGATCAGCACCCGGGTCTTGCCGGTTCCGGCGTTGGCGCTGACCCATACGGAACTGGCCGGATCGGCGGCGATGCGCTGTTGGGCTGTGGCGTGTTCCAGGCTGCTTTCATTGTCGGGAGGGGGCGTCATTGCTCGTCCTCCTCGCTTAGCCACTCCCGGACCCGCGCCAAATGGTCGTAATCTCCGGTTTCACGGGCTTTCATGGGGCGCAGATGCGAATGATAGGGCTTGTCCGCCTGATCGTATTCGCTGACCAGTTGCTGTAATCCGTTCCAGGCGGTTTCCGCCACCGCATGGGCGTCCAGCTTCAGGGTTTTTACTTCACCCGGCACCCGACCGCCAGACAGGCGGATATAGCTCAGCGCGCGCACCTCGTCGGTTGGCGCGCCGGCAAACCTGCCGCGCTCGGCCATGGCGGCTTCCAGTGGTAATTGAGGCTCCAGACCGGTTTCAGCCTGTGGCGCGGTGGCGATAACGCCGGTCTTGTAGTCAATGATGGCCAGACCACCGCCACCGAGCCGGTCAATACGGTCAGCTCGCGCATGCAGACGGAAGGGTCCGCCGGGGGCTTCAAATTCAATTTCGCCTTTTGATTCCACCACGACAGGCATGGCGCCACCGCGCCGCCGGGCGCGTTCGTCGGCAATGAACCATCTGGCGATACGCTTGAACCGTGGCCACCAGAACGCCCGGACGCCGGGTCGGGTCATGTGATCGCCAAAGGCCTGACGACCAACCTCGATCAGCCGGTCCTCCGCATCATCCGGCAGGTCATCCATGTGGGCGCGCATAAAATCCTCCAGCGCGTCATGCACGATGGTGCCCCGTTGGGCGGCGCCGGGATCGGCATCAATGGGATCAAGGGGCTCCAGGCCCAGCACATAGCGCGCGTAAATGGCATAGGGGTCGCGTTGCAGCGTGCGGATACGGGTCACCGACAGGCGGCGGGGGCGGGCGCTTACAGGAGGCCTCGGTTCGGGCGGCGCCGGGGTCAATTCCTCGGACTTTGTCGGCGTATCCAGCGCCATGGCCAGGGCAAGACTGTCACGGTCCGAAACAAATTGGTCGGCGTCGGTGGATATGGAGGCAAGGTTTTCGATCCGCCGCAGCCAGCGCGATGTCACCGTGGGCGTGCCGTCCACACGATCTGCGCGGGTCAGGATGATGTGCGGTGCGGCGAATGCCTGGGCAAAATCGTGCGCCGAAAGCCCGATCCGGCGTTCCGGCACAGGCAGGCCGAAGGCCGTCATCATGGGGCGGCTCATCCACGGGCTGGCGGCGGGTTCGGGCGGCCATGTTCCCTCATTGAGACCGCCTAGTATTAGCGTGTCGGCGTGCTGCAAACGGGCTTCCATGGGTCCCCAGATTTGTACCCGGGGATGCCGGTTATGGCGCGGTCGCACCACGCGTCCCATCATCAGGGTGTCGAGCAGGGCGGCATAATCGCCACCCGTAACCGTCATGCTGTCATCCAGCGCGTCATGCAGTTCGGCGACGAAGGTCGCCAGTGCTTCGCCCGCTTCGCCCCGCCAGAGGCGCTCCGCGCCACGCGCATCATCGCTTGCGGCCAGCGCTTCGCAAACTGTCACATGAATTTTAAGCAAAGCCGCAAACGGTAATGCGGCGTCATCCATGGCATCACTCAGTGGCATAACAAGGCCTTCGAGCCGATCAAGGAATACCACCAGGGGGCCATGCTCGACGTTACCCTCCAATGCCTTGCGGAGGCCGGTCATGCCGGGTTCCGGGCGCACGCCGCGCAGGGCGGCGATCTCCAGGCCCCGGATATGCGCCCGGCACGCGGCAGGGTTTTCTCCACACGCCGCCAGGGGATGCTTCAGCGCCGCCAACAGGGGAACAGGAGATAATTTTTCCGCAACCATGGCGGCGGTCAGGCGCAGGAAGGCGCCGGGGGCGGTCTGATCCAACGGAATTCCGGCTGAATCATCGACCTCGATATCCCAGCGGGAAAGCTCGGATGCTACCCGGCGGGCCAGATTCCGGTCCGGCGTGATCAGGGCGGCTGTCTTGCCCGGTGTTTCCAGTGTGCGGCGAATGGCGATGGCGATGACCTCCGCTTCCTTGCCGGGATCGGGGCAATCGACCCGTTCGACGCCAGACAGGGCGTCGGCGGATATGACGTCTTCTGTTACCGGGGTGTCGGTGGCGGGGGCGGGAAGCAGGGCATAGCGCAACAACGTTGAACGCGATTCCGGGGCGACCGCGCCGACCGCGTCAGGAACAGGCCATGCCGCAACATCCGGGCGGGAAACATCCAGATGCTCCAGCAGGTGTTTCAAGCCGAACTGGGGATGAGCCGGGCCAACCGCATCCCATGCGGCGCTGCCCAGTTTTGTGTCGAGGCCGGGCAGTACGACGGCGCCCGCAGGCAATGTGGAAATTGTCGCCAGTAGATCGGCCGTGGCCGGGATGCTGCCGGTGGACCCGGCGGCGATAATGGGCGTTTGGGGCGGGTTTTCCCGCCAGTGGGCGGCCTGGGCTTCGAGCAACAGATTGCGGCGGTCCGCCGGGTCAATGGTTCCTTCGGCGGCCAGAATAGCGGGCCAGTTTTCGGTCACCAGCTTCAAAAAATCAAGAGTCTGCCGCCAATGATCGGCGAACGACCCCACATCCAGTCGGTCGAGATCGGCAAAGTCGAGGCGCTCCGTGGCGACCTGATCCATCAGCCGCGCCAGTTCATTGGCCAGTAACGCCGCCTGGTCGGGCGACTGATCCGGATCACGGCCGCGTATCAGGCGCATCAGGACAAGCTGTCGGCGGAGCGCCGGTACGGCAGGCGGCAATTCGAGAGCCTCGCCGCCGGGACTGCCCGGCAGGTCTTCCGAGAGCATCAACTCGTCCTCGTCCACATCGCCGATGGGCGTCATGCGGGGCAGCAGGGTGGGGCGACCTTCGCCAAGGCGAAGAAAGGCTTCACGCAGGCTGCGGCAGGACCGCCGCGTCGGCAGGAGGATATGATAGCGGGCCAGAGCGACCGGATCGCCGCCGGTTTCGGTGATGATCCCGTATGCGAGGGCCTCGACAAAGGGAAAACGGGCGGGAATGGTGTAGACGCGCCGGGTGCTCATGCCATCAACGATGCTGGATGCCGGAATAACGATGTTTCATATAACTCTCGGCTTCCGCCAAACCTTCAGGCGTGCCGATATGAAACCATTCGCCGTCATGAACGACACCATAGAGACGATTGTTCTCGATGGCCCGGTCATAGAGAATATTCAGAGAAAACACACCTTCCGGGGCATTGTCGAACAGTCGGGAATGAAGAATCTGGATGCCGGTGAAAAGAAACGGACAAACTTCCTGCTCGGGTCGCCGGGTCAGTCGTCCATCCGATTCGGCGAGGAAATCGCCCCGGCCGTTATAGCCATAGGCATCCACCGTGGAATGCAGCAGCAGCAGGGCGTCCATGGCCTGATCATCCCAGATATCGGCCATGCGGCGCAGGGCGTCGGTCGGCCCGTTGAGCCACAGGGCATCGCCGTTTACGGCATAGAAGGGCCCGTCGCCCAATAGCGGTAACGCCTGCCTGATGCCGCCGCCGGTCTCAAGGCGCTCATCTTCCCGCGAGATGACAATGGTCGGCGAAGGTCGCTTGGCCAGATGATCTTCCATCATGTCGGCCAGATAGAAGGTGTTAACTGCAGTCTGGGTAACGCCAACATCCTCCATGCGGTCGAGGGCGTGATCCAACAGACTGCGGTCCGCCACCTTCAGCAATGGTTTTGGCGTGTTGTCGGTGAGCGGGCGCATGCGCTCCCCCAGGCCAGCGGCCAGCACC
>JAJFIE010000128.1 GCA_021775275.1 Rhodospirillales bacterium
CTTTCTGGAACCGAACCCTTATGGCGGTGTTCTGCCGGAAGGATCTATCGAAGCCTACGTCAAGCTCGCCTTTGAATATGATCTGGATGATCAACTGGTCTTCAATCCGGGTTATCTCAACATCATCAGGCGCTCTTTCCAGTTGTCGATCATGGCGACGGCGCTGTGCCTGATTATCGGTTTCCCGGTCGCCTACTACATTACCCTGCAACCGGAAAACAAACGCAACTTCTATATCTATCTGGTTACCATCCCCTTTTGGACCAATCTTTTGATCCGCACATTCGCCTGGATCATTATCCTGGGGAGGGGTGGCGTCATAGAAACCCCTTTACTGGGATTAGGGATCATCGATGATTCCCTGGGCATGATGTACTCCGATGGGGCCATCGCCATCGGCCTGACGTACAGTTATCTGCCGCTGATGGTGCTACCAATCTACGCCAGTCTGGAAAAACTTGATTTCAGGTTACTGGAAGCGGCCAATGACCTTTACGCCAACCGTTGGGTCACCATGGCGAAGATTGTCATACCTTTATGCAAACCCGGCATCATAGCCGGTTGCATCCTGGTCTTTATCCCCTCTATCGGTGCGTTCATCGCCCCTAATCTTCTGGGTGGCGGCAAGAAACTTATGCTGGGCAGCCTGGTGCAGTTCCAGTTTGCCTCGGCCCGGAACTGGCCCTTTGGAGCAGCGCTCTCCATGTTGCTGCTCTCGGCGGTGGTGGTCTCACTCATCTTTTATGCCCGGGCAGCCAAAAAACGGGCCCTGATGGAAGGGGAGGCGTAATTCATGAGCGATAGCATGAACGAAACAAAAAATATCAAGACGAAGAAAAAAGTGTTGCCGGTTGGTCATTACCGTGGCCTCGGCGCCTGGACCGTTGTTTTCTTCATCTATCTTTATGTACCGATCGTGGTACTGATCTTTTACTCTTTCAACGCCAACCGCATGGTCATGAACTGGGGCGGCTTCGGCATCGAGTGGTATATCAAGGCCTTTAACAATGAAGATATCCAGCAGGCGGTTCTGAATTCCCTGGTTGTTGCGACCGTAGCCACAGCCTGTGCAACGGCCATCGCCACCATTGGCGCACTGGTCCTCGCTCGGGGAGGTAACTTCAAGGGTAAGACCCTGTCACTGGGGTTGATCACCCTGCCCCTGATGGTGCCTGAAATCGTCACGGCTGTCGCCGTTCTGATTTTCTTTTCCTCCATCGGCCTGAACCTGGGGTTAGGCAACGTCATCATCGCCCATATCACGTTCTGCATCCCCTTTGCCTTCATGCCCATCCGGGCGCGCCTGGAAGGCATGGATACAACACTGGAACAGGCCGCGCGGGACCTTTATGCATCGGAATGGGAAACCTTCCGTTTTGTCACGGTGCCGCTTTTGATGCCGGGTATCGTCGCGGGCTCCATGCTGTCGTTCGTCATCTCCATGGATGATTTTATCATCACGCTTATGGTCGGCGGCGCCGGCTCGACAACACTGCCAGTGTATATCTATTCCATGATCAGGCGTGGGCTAACGCCGGAAATCAATGCTGTTTCCACGGTATTGCTGTTTTTCTCCATTGCCATTGTTACCGCCTACTGGGTACTTTCCAAAAAGACCCAGACCAAGACAGTGCATTAACCGTGTGCTGATTAACCCATAACCATAAAAATAAAACCCAACAGGAAGAGGATTCTAACATGAAACGACTAATACCATTTTTTGCCGTCGCTGCCGTGGCGCTGACCGGAGGGTTCGCGCAGGCTGCCGAGGAGTTATTCTTCTACAACTGGACCGAATACACGCCACCGGAACTGGTTGCAAAGTTTGAGGCAGAAACAGGCATCAAGGTTACCGTTGACACCTATGACTCCAACGAAACCCTTCTGGCCAAATTGCAGGCTGGCGCTACAGGTTACGACCTTGTCGTTCCTTCCCAGAACTTCGTTCCCATCATGATCAGCGAAGGCCTGATCCAGAAGGTCGGTGTTTCGAAACTCCCTAACTACAAAAACTATGAAGATCGTTGGAAGTTCCCCGAATGGGATCCGGAACAGGAATACTCAGCCCCCTGGCAATGGGGAACGACTTCGTTTTCCTACAACAGCGAGCTTTATTCCGGCAAGGGCGAGTCCCTCAAGGAATTCTTCGAGCCTTCAGAAGAAGTTCAGGGTCGCCTGAGTATTTTTCAGACCCCTGATGAAGTTATGAGTCTTGCCAACATCTATCTCGGCACGGAATTCTGTTCCGAAGACCCGAAGGTCATGAAAAGAATTCAGGATATGCTGCTTAAACAGAAAGAAGCCGTTGTCGCCTTGAACTCTGAAACCATGAGCGACCTTCTGACCAGTGGCGAAGCCATTATGACCAACCACTGGAGCGGTTATTCCCGCCTTGGTCGCCTGACCGGCGCACCGATCGTTTACGCCTATCCGAAAGAAGGCGTTGTTGGCTGGTTCGACAGCCTTGTGGTGCCCACCAGCGCCAAGAACGTTGAAAACGCCAAGAAGTTCATTAACTTCATGATGGAGCCTGAAAACATGGCGATGCTGACGGAGAACCAGGGCTACGGCGATGCCATCAAGGGCACGGCTGCCTACTATTCCGACGAACTCAAATCTGCTCCTGAGGTTAATCCTCCGTCAGATCTGAATGTCGTCTTCGCTCCGACATGCTCACCCAAAGCCCAGTCCCTGATCGACAAGGTCTGGACGAAGGTTTGGCAGTAAGCCTTCACTGGCTTTTTACAGAACTGATGCGGGACGGCGGTTATCCAAACCGCCGTCCCGTTTCTTTTTGGACCCCTACTCCAGCGCCTTCACCATCCCGGTCTTGTTGACCGGCTCACGCAGGTGTCCATCCGGGCGCATACCCTGCCACGCGGTCACATAACCCAGGCGTCGGTAAAGATCGAGGGCACGGGTATTGTCCGTCAGCACTTCAATGGTGACCGTATCGAACCCGCGTGAACGGATCACATCCGTCATGGCGTCCAACAGGGCGGACCCGATGCCCTTTCCCTCGTGCACCGGATCCACCCACAGGTCGCTGATGTAATTGTCACCGTATTCGGTGGCTACGCAACCCATCGCTACACCATCCACGAAGGCCGCCAAAACCTGATCGGGGTTTTCACGAATGAAGTCGGCGAAATCCAGCTCGCTGATCCCGGCCCGTGCTGACTCCGAAACAAGCGGCCCGATGCTCTTCTCCCACGCAGCATAGGCGACGCTGGCGAGGGCGCTCGCCTCAACCGTCAGCGGCTCACGAATTTCGGTCATCATCCCAGTGCAAAATCACCTTGCCGGATTGGCCTGACCGCATGGCGTCGAATCCCTGCTGAAAGTCATCAATGGCGAAATGGTGGGTAATGACGGGTGAGATATCCAGACCCGATTGCAGCATGGAGGTCATCTTGTACCAGGTCTCGAACATCTCGCGACCATAGATGCCACGTAACTCCAGGCCCTTGAACACAACCCAGTTCCAGTCGATGGCGGCTTCGTCAGGCAGAATCCCCAGCAGCGCCACGCGCCCGCCGTGGTTCATGGCCTGTAGCATGCTTCTGAATGCCTGCGGGTTGCCGGACATTTCCAGGCCCACATCGAAACCTTCAGCCATATGCAGTTCCGCCATGACCTCATCAATACTTGTGTTGGTGACGTTGACGGCGCGGGTCGCTCCCATTTTTTGCGCCAGTTCCAGCCGGTAGTCGTTCACGTCCGAAATCACCACGTGGCGGGCGCCCACGTGTTTGGCGATGGCCACCGCCATAATCCCGATGGGTCCGGCGCCGGTGATCAGCACATCCTCACCCACCAGATCGAAGGCCAGCGCCGTGTGCGCCGCGTTACCAAAGGGATCGAGGATCGAAGCTACATCCGATGATACATCGTCAGGCAGCTTGAACACGTTCGTCGCGGGGATGGAGAGGTATTCCGCGAAACACCCGGCCCGGTCGACACCGACGCCCACGGTATTGCGACAGAGATGCCGCTTGCCCGCCCGGCAGTTACGACAGTGACCACAGGTGATGTGGCCTTCGCCCGATACCCGTTGGCCAATGTCAATGCCACGCACCTCGATGCCCAGATCCACAACCTCGCCCATGAATTCGTGACCCACGGTCATGGGAACGGGGATCGTCGTCTGCGCCCAATGGTCCCAGTTATAGATATGCACGTCCGTGCCGCAAATGGCGGTCTTGTGGATTTTGATCAAAACATCGTTGTGACCGACCTCCGGCTCCGGCGCGTCGTCCATCCAGATACCGACCTCGGGTTTTATCTTGGCAAGTACTTTCATTTATTCGATCCGTCAGACTGTTTAGGTGAACCACAGAGACACAGAGGCTCAGAGAAGAAAAAAGAAGGTTCTGTCCTGCCGAACGATCTGCGCCAAGGGCCGGTAGGTTTAGTAAAAATTCCTCTCATTTCCTCTTCTTCTCAGTTGTCTAATTCCGTCTCCGTGGTTCTCTGTTATTTTATTACCCCCAACTCCCGGCCTACGTCGGTGAAGACGTCAATGGCGCGGTCGACCTGTTCGGGTGTGTGGGCGGCGGACATCTGGGTGCGGATTCGGGCCTGGCCCTTGGGGACCACGGGGAATGAAAAACCGACCACGTAGACGCCCCGGTCCAACATCTGGTCGGCCATGTCCG
>JAJFIE010000129.1 GCA_021775275.1 Rhodospirillales bacterium
TCCCCCGGCATCATGATGTCCAGCACAACCAGATCAATGGCGGCGGATTTTAGAATGCGCCGGGCAGCGTCGGCGTTTTCGGCCAATGTCACCCGGTACTCATGTTTCACCAGATACGCCTTCAGCGCATCGCGGATATCGCGATGGTCATCCACGACCAACAGGTGCGGGCCTTCAGAAGGGGTGAGTTCAGGGTTGCTCATACTCCTAATATGCACATCGGCGCGGGCATCGCCTGAAAAAAATGTAACAAAATGTATCAGTCCGAAACGATGTCATGATCTGCGACACTTTCCCTGTTTCCCGGACAAACTTCTGCGACGTCTTTGCGGTCTACTCAGCTTGTCCGCCGATACACGACAAACAAACCACGGCGGTAACCATCAATCCAGAAAGGAGCCGGAAAATGGCTGATAAATATAACACAACTGAAAATTCTGAATATGACACAACGGGCGCAAAAAACGTCAAGCGCTGCAAGCGAAAGGCACCCCACAAGCTTATGATCGTAGCGGGTCTTGCCGCCATTGTTGGTGCGGCGGCTTTTGTCGGCGCAGCACAGTCCAGTGGATGGGGCAACCAGGGATCTGGTCAGGGATATGGTCAGGGGTATGGCCACGGCCACGGTCACGGGTATAGCCAGGGTGGACCGGGCTACATGATGGACCGGTTCGATGAATTTGACGTCAATAACGACGGCAAGTTGACCAGGGCCGAGATGAATGCCGCCCACATGTCCCGTTTCAAGGGTGCGGACAGCAACAAGGATGCCGCCCTCAGCCTGGATGAATTTCAGGGCCTGTGGATGGAGCGTATGCGTCCCCGCATGGTGGATCGGTTCCAGATGATGGATGACGACGGCGATGGCCGGGTCACCGAGCAGGAATTTGCCATGCCATACGGAAAGATCATGCGCTACATGGACCGCAATGATGATGGCGTCCTTGATATGAAGGAAATGACTCCGATGCATCGCGGTTGGTACGATGACCGTGACGATGACAAACGTGATGACGATAAGGATTGATCCGGCTCGTTGATCTGTTCTGAAGACGATTATGACAATGCAGATCATCGATAACAGCCAACGTTACGGTATCGTGACACGGTTTCTGCACTGGGGGGCGGCGGGCTTGCTCGTCGCCCTCGCCGTGCTGGGCTGGATTGCCGACGACCTGCCGAATAATGGTCGCGGCGGACTCATGGGGCTTCACATCTCTCTCGGTGTTGGTTTTTTTGGGCTTGTCGGCGCACGGATATTTTGGCGTCTGTGGCAAGGGTGGCCCGATTTTCGTGACGCTGGCCCTCGGCTAATGCAGAAACTCGGGCGCTGGATGCATCTTGCTCTGCTTGGGGTCATGGTGGCCCTGTCCGTCTCAGGATGGATGATCGTCTCCGCGGCGGGGCATGATTCTGCCTTCTTCGGGTACTTCTCCCTGCCTGCCGTTCTTCCAGACAGCGACTTCCTGGAGGACGCGGCGGAAGAGGTGCACGAATTTCTGGTTAGTCTCCTGCTGATTTTGGCCGGATTGCACATTGCGGCGGCCTTGAAGCACCGCTTTGTGGACCATGACAATGTTTTGGCACGAATGATCGGTTACAGCAAATCGCGAACGGATTAAGAAAATGCACTAACGCAGCGCCGCCGCGATGTTGCCGCCGTCCACGGTGATGACAGCCGCTGTGGTACTTTGCGCCAGGGCCAGATCAACAAACGCTTGCGCCACGTCTTTCGCAGTAACTTCCCGTTTCAACAGATTACCGCCCATGTAGTCGGCTTCGCTCAGACCCCGCGCCCTGGAGCGTGATGCGATCATTCCATCGTCCAGCAGGCCGGAGCGGATACGATCGGCGTTAACGGCGTTGGATCGGATACCGTCGGCACCGTGATCCACCGCGTACTGGCGCATCAGAAAAAGCGTTGCCGCCTTGGGCACTCCGTAGGGACCGAAATCCTGACCCGGGTTTACGGCCTGTTTCGATGTATTGAACAACAGGCACCCACCGTTGCCTTGCGCTCGCATGATGGAAACGGCGCGCCGGGCGACACTCTGATGCGCCCAGAAGTTCAGTTCGAAGCTCTGGCGCAAAATATCGTCATCCACATCACCGATGCGGCCCTGCCACGCGGCGCCTGCATTGGATACCACGATGTCCACGCCGCCATAGCTTTCGCAGACCCAATCAAACGCTGTGTCCACCGATGCAGTATCGGTGACGTCGCAACGCACCGCGAGGCCGCCTGTGTCTGCGGCAACCGTGGCGGCGGCCTTGCCGTCCCGGTCCAGTACCGCCACTTCAGCGCCCTGTGCGGCGAAGGCGCGCGCCGTCGCCGCACCGATGCCGGAGCCCGCCCCGGTGACCACGACGACCTTGCGGGCCAGCGGCTTCTCCGCGCCCTTGCCCAGCTTGGCCTGTTCCAGCGACCAGTATTCCAGATCGAAGATGTCGCGCTCGGGGATCACCGCATAGGTGCTCATGGCTTCGGCGTCGTTGATCACGTCTACATTGTTTTCCGCCAGATCGGCGGCAATGGCGGCGGCTTTGGCGTTGGGCCCCATACCGAACAGGCCCAGACCAGGTGCCAGAACCAGCCTTGGCATGGGGTCCAGCTCGGTTTTCCTGATTTTCTGTTTGGCGTTATTGCGTTTGAAATAGGCGTGATACCCGGCCTCATAGGCTGTGACGGCTTTCACGACACCGGCCTTGAAGGCTTCCAGCTTGCCTGCTTCCGGAACCGGCGCGATCAGGGGTTTGTGCTTGGTGCGGATCACGTGGTCCGGCGTTACCGTGCCTTGCTGGCTGTAACGCCGGATGTTTCTGCCATCCACAAAAGTACGAATGGCTTTGGAGGTGCGGAAATCCAGCACCATGGGTTTGCCGCCATGGGTTGTCGCACCGCGTAGAATGGGTGCGATCTCGGCCACGGTCGCCATCGCTTTTGGCAGTTTGACCGATACGGAAGATTTACGCCGGTTCGCCCTGATATACTTCTCGGCCATGGTGACCAGCCGGATCATGCGGCCATAGGCCTGTTTGGCGGTGTCGCCGAAACTGAAAATGCCGTGCTTGAACAGGATCAGGCCCTCGACCTTGGGGTTCTCGTCGAACACCTGTTTGGCTTTTTTGGACAGATCAAAACCCGGCATGATGTAGGGTACATAGCCCACCCGATCCCCGAATACCTGGCGGCAGACAGCGTCGCCGCCCGGCTGGTCGCTTAACGCCAGTACGGCGTTGGCATGGGTATGATCGATGAACTTGTGCGGCAGGAAGGCATGCAGCAGGGTCTCAACGGAAGGATTGGGCGATGATGCGTCCAGCAGGTTGACCCGCTGGGCGTTGACCATGTCCTCGTCACTGAGACGCCGCAAACGGGCCATTTCCTGCAAAGGCTCCAGTCGTACGGCGGGCAATCCCGGCGGCTCGATATTCCCCATGTCCCAGCCGCTGCCCTTGACGCACAGCACATTGGTCTCGGTTCCCAGGAAATCCGGCGCGGTTGTTTTCACCGACGTGTTGCCGCCGCCGTGCAAAACCAGTTTGGGCTCACCGCCCAGCAATTGCGTGGTATAGACGCGCAATGCCAGGTCGGTATTCACGCCCTGTTTGGCATAGCGTCGGGTGAAGGCTCGGGCGTCCTTGTCGGACCACAGGTTTTTCATGGGCTCTCATATCGCTCTGGTGGAACGTGGTGCGACCGTTATGCCCCAGTGGGCGAGGAGAGGAAACGAAAAAACGCTGATCAGTCAACCGGGCGGTTATAGGAGGCGAGAAATTCCCGGTGTTCCGTTTTCCATCGGAACAGCGTGATGATTTCCAGAATGGCTTTGCCGATAAAGAAGGGCGAAGCGATGATAATGATAATTGAAGAGATACCCACCAGGGCAGGCAGGAAATTTGTTTCCTCTACGGGATCAGGTGCTTTGCCTCTGACGATTGTGAATCCGTTATTCTTGTATTCTTCGATAACGCTGTCCTCGATGTCGTCATCGACATAGATGATTGTACTGGTGTCATCTTCATCAGAGGCGGAGAAAGAGTAAGCAAACCCGCCAACCGCCATCGCCAGAACAATCAACAGGATGACGATGGCGACCCATCGGTCCCGGACTTCATTGTCCAGCCATCTTCCATGGTTCTTGGACAGGATCAGCCGCAGGTTATCATCTTTGACGGGCAGACGTTGCATGGGGGGAAGATACGATCCCTGCGTGATAAAAGCAACGGCGGCACCCTGAATTGGATGCCGCCGCATCATCTTGCGCAAGGGCAGGTCGGTTATTGTTACACGTCCGAGCCACGCGCGAAATTGAACACCGAGCCTTCGCGGATGCCGGACGGCCAGCGCGATGTGACGGTCTTCAGCTTGGTGTAGAACCTGACGCCTTCCATGCCGTGGATGGAATGGTCGCCGAACAGCGAGTCTTTCCAGCCGCCGAAGCTGTGATAGGCCACCGGCACCGGGATCGGTACGTTGACGCCGACCATGCCGATCTGGATGTTCTTGGCGAAATCCCGGGCGGCGTCGCCGTCACGGGTGAAGATCGCCGTGCCGTTGCCATAGGCGTGCTCATTGATCATGGTGACCGCTTCGTCGTATTCCCTGGCGCGCACCACGGTCAGGACGGGACCGAAGATTTCTTCCTTGTAGATGTCCATGTCCGTGGTCACGTTGTCGAACAGACAGCCGCCGACGAAGAAACCGTTTTCGTAACCCTGCAAATTCACATCACGGCCATCGACGACAAGATTGGCGCCCTGTTCGATGCCGCTGTTGATGAGGCCGAGGATTTTCTGCTGGGCTTCCCGGGTTACCACCGGGCCCATTTCCGACGCCGGGTCATTGTAGGGACCGACTTTCAGATCGCGAACCCGGGGCGCCATGGCCTCAACGAAGCGATTGGCGGTTTCCTCGCCCACGGGGACAGCGACAGAGATCGCCATGCAGCGTTCTCCGGCGGAACCGTAGGCCGCACCGATAGCGGCATCGACGGCCTGATCCATGTCCGCATCCGGCATGATGATCATATGGTTCTTGGCGCCGCACAGGGCCTGCACCCGTTTGTCGTTGGCGCAGCCGGTGGCATAGATGTAACGGCCGATGGGTGTGGAGCCGACAAAGCTGACAGCCTTCACGTCCGGGTCGGTGAGCAGGGCGTCCACGGCTTCCTTGTCGCCGTTGACAACATTCAGCACGCCATCGGGCAACCCGGCTTCGCTCATGAGTTCGGCCAGGCGGATGCCACACGAAGGGTCGCGCTCGGAGGGTTTGAGGATGAAGGTATTGCCACAGGCCAGCGCCATGGGGAACATCCACATGGGCACCATGGCCGGGAAGTTGAACGGTGTGATGCCGGCGCACACGCCGACCGGCTGGCGGGTGGAATGCACATCCACGCCATTGGCGGCGCTTTCGGTGAACTCACCCTTCAGCAGGTGCGGGATGCCACAAGCGAACTCGACGACCTCCAGCCCTCGACCGATAGAGCCCTTGGCGTCATCCAGGGTCTTGCCGTGTTCATTGGAAAGAAGCTCGGCCAGTTCGTCCATGTTCTGGATAATCAGATCACGGAATTTGAACAAAACCTGTGCGCGCCGGGCGGGTGGCGTGCTGGACCAGCCTTTGAGAGCAGCCTTGGCATTTTCCACGGCAGCGCGGACCTCGTCCTTGCTGGCCAGCGGGGCCTTCTTGGTGACCTCGCCGGTAGCAGGATTGAAAACGTCGCCGAAACGGCCGCTGGCGCCATTGACGCGTTTGCCGTTGATATAGTGTTGCAGTTCCTGGGTCATGTTCTGGACTTTCGATTAACAAGCAGGTTAAGGGCTGTTTGATTATACGTCAGAGGACGATGCACTGTCCCGCGCATCGTCCTCAATACCGTCAAACCATCTGATGATCAGATGGCTTCGAGTGTCATGCGAAGCTTGTCGACCATTTCGTCGATTTCGCTTTTTTCGCAAATAAACGGCGGGGCGACGCAACCGGTATCGCCGGTGAACTTCACATGCATGCCGTTCCAGAACAGGTTTTTCTGGGTCTGCGTGCCGAGCGCACCGGGGTTGCCCTTGGGCTTTAACTCCACAGCGCCGAGCATGCCGTAACCGCGAATGTCCTTGATGCAATCCATGTCCTGTAAACTGAACAGACCATCGAGGAAGTATTCCGACAGCTCGTTTGCGCGCTCGAACAGGTTTTCGTTGGCATAGGCGTTCTGCACGGCGATGCCCGCCGCACAGGCGGCCGGATGGCCGGAATAGGTGTAACCATGGAAGAACTCGATGG
>JAJFIE010000130.1 GCA_021775275.1 Rhodospirillales bacterium
CTCACCTATGAGTATGTATTTACCGGTTTAGGCGACCTCAAGACCTTCCTTGAGGACAACAACACCGAACACGGCATTCAGGAACAATAGACATGGCGCAACTGACAATTCTTTACTGGCGCGATATCCCGTCGCAGGTAGTTGCCAAAGCGGGACGAAAATCCGAGAAAATTCTGCTGTCCGACCGATTCCAGCAGGCTATCGACGCCGCCGCCATGAAAGACGGCGCCAGCGATACAGATGACTATCTGGCGGAATGGCGGCGTGGCGAGCCGGTTGAGTGCGGCGATGATCTGGCTGCCGAGGCGTCTGCTGCTGCCGAACGCATCGAGACAGATTACGACGTCGAAAAACTGCGCGCGCTGATCGCAAACGGCGGAACCGGGGAAACCTGAGCATGGCAAAAATCGTCATTTATGAACCATCAGGCACCAGTCTTACCTATCGGGTACGATCGCGCTATTCGATCCGCCTGTGGTCGGTTCGGAACTCGAAATGGCTTGAGTGGCTGTACCATACTTTCGCTGACGCCTTGCTGGCGCTGCATCCGATGTGGAAGCTGCTTGGCTACCAGCGGATCGAAAGCCCCATGGTCGCCGTTGAAAAACGCATCAAGTCCTTCATGTTTGACTGCCGCATGTGTGGACAGTGTGTACTTTCCAGCACCGGCATGTCGTGTCCGATGAATTGTCCAAAAAACCTGCGCAATGGTCCCTGTGGCGGCGTACGCGCCAACGGTCACTGCGAAGTGGAGCCCGATATGCCCTGTGTCTGGGTCCAGGCATGGCAAGGCAGCCGGCAAATGAAGGGCGGGGATGCTATCTTGAATGTTCAACCCGCCGTTGATCACAGCCTGCGCGGAACGTCATCGTGGCTTCGCGTCACGTCGGAGGCTGCGCTGGAGCGAGACGCACAGAAGTCTGTAGAAACTGATAATGGTAAAGCTGCCTGACGGCAGAGACCAAAGATATAATTTACAATCAAGGACGACCGCAGATGTACGAGGAACCGGACGAGGATCCACAAAACCCGGGTGCGCCGCTACCAATCCTTCCCGGTCACTCATCACGTGGTCGGCTCGAGAGGGTGTTGCGCCGTGGCGAGTTTGCGGTAACGGCTGAACTGAACCCTCCTGACTCAGCTGATCCGGATGACGTCTATGAGCGTGCCGCCATCTTCGATGGTTGGGTGGACGGCATCAACGCGACAGATGGTTCCGGCGCGAACTGTCATATGTCCAGCGTCGCCATTTGCGCCCTTCTCACCCGCATGGGTTATGCTCCGGTCATGCAGATATCATGCCGCGACCACAATCGTATCGCCATTCAGGGCAATGTGCTGGGCGCTGCGGCCATGGGCGTTAGCAACATCCTTTGCCTGACCGGTGATGGCGTTCAGGCCGGCGATCAACCGGGTGCGAAACCGGTATTCGACATGGATTGCATGTCACTGCTTACCGCCCTGACCACCATGCGGGAGGAACAGAAATTCCTGTCGGGCCGAAAAATCACCAGCCCGCCGAATGTGTTTCTCGGCGGCGCAATCAATCCATTTGCACCGCCTTATGATTTCCGCCCCCATCGGCTGGCCAAGAAAATCGAGGCCGGGGCTCAGTTCGTACAGAGCCAGTATTGTTTTGATCTTGATATTCTCAACGAATACATGAAACGCGTCCGCGATATGGGCCTGCACGAGAAATGTTTTATCCTGATTGGCGTAGGACCGCTGGCATCGGCGAAAACCGCGCGATGGATACGAACGAATGTGCCCGGCATTCATATTCCTGACAGCATTATCGAACGCATTGAGGGCGCTGAGGATCAAAAATTTGAAGGCAAAAAAATCTGCATCGAAATGATGCAGCAGATCAGGGAGGTTGAGGGCGTCGCAGGTGTTCATGTCATGGCCTATCGGCAGGAAGCGCTCGTTGCCGAGGTTGTTGAGGAGTCCGGCGTTCTGAAAGGACGCAAACCCTGGGTACATGAACCGAATCCCGGAGACGCCGCCGTCTCTGAACGTATGGAGGAACTGGCGCAGATGGCCGGGTCAGGGGACCGCTGAAGCCTCACGAAAACACTGGAAACCGCCGTAAAATCGCACGAAGCGGTGAAATCTGGATTTCGGGTGTCGCATTCCAGACTGCCGTGCCATAACATCGTCGCTAAAAAGCGCGTCATATTGTTTTTTTCTACTACAACACAATGAGTTTCATCAGGAGACAATCGCATGACGGATACCATCGTCAGCTCCGCTACCAAGGAAATTGCCATCGGGTTTGATCGCCCATTCTGCATTATCGGCGAACGTATCAATCCCACGGGCCGCAAACTGCTTGCCGCCGAGATGGCAGAAGGTGACTACAGCCGCGTTGAGGCGGATGCCCTGGCTCAGGTCGCAGCAGGCGCAACGATGCTCGACATCAATGCCGGTATCCCGTTGGCCGACGAACCGAGCATTCTGGCGGAAGCTATCCAGCTGGTGCAGTCCCTGACCGATCTGCCGCTTTCCATTGATTCTTCCATCGTTGCAGCCCTCGAAAGCGGCCTTGGCGTCTACAAGGGAAAAGCTCTGGTCAATTCCGTCACCGGTGAAGACGAAAGACTGGAAACGGTCCTGCCGCTGGTCGCCAAACATGGCGCCGCCGTTGTTGCGATCTCCAATGATGAAACCGGTATTTCCGAAGATCCTGACGTGCGCTTCGATGTCGCCAGGAAGATCGTCGAGCGTGCCGCAGATTTTGGTATTCCCGCCGCCGATGTGGTTGTTGATCCGTTGGTTATGCCCGTGGGCGCCCTGAACGATGCCGGGGCGCAGCTGATGAAGCTGATCCGTCGTCTCCGTAATGAATTGAAGGTGAACACCACCTGTGGCGCATCAAACTTCAGCTTTGGTCTTCCCAATCGCCATGGTCTGAACGCTGCATTTCTCAGCATGTCCATTGGTGCAGGCCTGACCTCGGCCATCATGAACCCGCTACATGATCCGGAGATGGCCGCCGTCAAAGGCGCGGATATTGTTATGGGCAAAGACCCCAATTGCGCGAAATGGATTAAGAAATTCCGCGAACCCGCCGCCGAAGGGGCTGATACAGGCACCGCCGGCGCCGGTCGCCGA
>JAJFIE010000014.1 GCA_021775275.1 Rhodospirillales bacterium
TGGATGCTTTGTGCTTAACAGCGTCATTGAATGCGGCCATCAGGTGCCGGAACTGGAAGCATTATCGCTCAGGTTCAATGAAAAAAGGCGCAGGGTGTTCATGAAACGCTTTCGTGAGGCCGCGAAACACGGACAACTGCCCGCGGGTGCGAACGCAAAAGCTCTGGCCGAATTTTTCTCCGCCCAATCCCTGGCATTGGGCGCCATGGGACGCGCCGGGGCATCGCAGCAGGCCGTCAATGATCTGGTTGATGTGGCCATGACGGTCATAACCAATCCAATGGCGCCAATGGCAGATTAGAGCATCCGTATTATTTTTGCTCTTCAAGGCGGTCCGTCGCCGGAGGCGGCGTGCGTGATAGTTCAGAAATCTCGGCGCGTAATTCCTGAGACATTTGAACCTCCGGAGCCTCCAGGGACGGCATGAGCTGTTCCACATTCCTGGCGCCGATTATTGGACACGTTACCACAGGGTTCGCGGCCACCCAGGCCACCGCAAGGCTCACCGGGTGGATGCCTTTCGCCTTGGCCAGTTCCGTGAATTTTCCGGCGATTTTAAAAACCTCTTCCTCACGGTATCGCCCGATGTAGGATTTACTGGTCATAAGACGACCGATGTCAGGGCGCAAGTCCGCAGCGTATTTGCCGCTCAGGAGTCCGCCGCCAACAGGTCCATAGGTGATAACACCCAGATTTTCCGTCTTGGCCAATGGAAGGATTTCCGTCTCGACCTGGCGTTTAACCAGATTGTACATGGGCTGGAGGACCTCAAACCGGGGCCAGCCACGACGCTCGGAGATGCCCAGAGCCTTGGCGATCTGCCATGCGGCATAGTTACTGGCGCCCAGATAAAGAACCTTGCCCTGGGCAACCAAATTCTCAAGCGTACGAAGGGTTTCTTCGAGCGGCGTATCGGCATCCCAACTGTGCATGAACAGAACATCAAGACGATCCGTACCCAGTCGTTTCAGACTCGCCTCGACCGATTGGAGAATATGGCGGCGGTTGGCGCCACGGGCATTGATACCATCGCCGGTTTCGTAGAAACACTTCGATGTGATCACCAGATCATCGCGCTCATTGGCAACCAGTTTGCCGAGAATCTCCTCGGCCTTTCCCTTGTTGTAGACATTGGCGCAATCGAAGAAATTAACCCCCTTGTCCCGGCACGCCGCATACATTCTTGCGGCCTCCGACGCGTCGGCATCGCCACCAAAAGACATCGTGCCGAAGCACAATTGAGATACCTGGACACCGGTCCGACCCAGCCATTTGAACTGCATGCTTTCCCCTATATTCTGATCATCTGTGTTCTAATTATCCGGGCAAGTTTCCAAATTTCGCCATGAACAAAACCCATTGCCAAAACCCGTTGAACAATCGTCACTGAAAGACAATTGTCAACGCCCGGCTCAGAGCAAACCGGCATCTTCGAGCAGCGCCCACACTTTTGCCACCGGAACACCCAGGTTGGAACCGCCGTATTCAGGCAAAATTGCCGCGTTAACCGCGACCACCCTGCCATTGATATCAAGCACAGGGCCGCCGCTTCCGCCGTGGGTTGTTTCTGCGTCGTAGATAATCGTTGCTGGCGTTGCCTGACTGATGATGCCACGACTCGAAAGCGGTGCGATATGTCCTTTCCCGGCCAGACGGGCGGCGATGGTCCAGAAACCGATGTCCTCGACCTCCTGTAGCTCTTCCAGAAAATCTTCACCCGACTGAACCAGCATGGTGCGAAGACCGGTCGGGTAACCCATGACTATCACTTCGTCGCCGGGAACCGGAGGCGAGTCAGCAAGCTCCAGCCCGGGCGCCGGTTCGGCCACATCGGCAAGCCGTAAAATAGCCAGATCAGCCTCCTCACTCACCCGCACCAGCTCAACAATGTCGGCAGTTTTATGATCGGGCAGATAGGCAATGTACTTGATCATCACCGGTTCAAGTCCCTGATCGGCCAGCGCGCCGACATTCGCATCTTTTTCCCACGGCAGCGCCACATGCCGGTTGGTGACCAACACGCCCTGATCGCCGATGACAAACGCCGTGCCGGTAAACTGGCGAGCGGCAACCGGACCGTCGCCTTCCAGAGTCAACAACGGCTGACCCATAGGCGAGATCAGCGGGCGGCCATCGTCATTCACAGCGTGACGCAACATCCGGTCACTTGAACGTTCCCGGAACCCGTAGGAACCCTGAAGAAATACAACCGAGGGCCTGGATTCTGCAATGACCCGCGCGTTCGCCTCGGTGCGTTCCTCCAAAACTGTCAGACGTTCCGCAGTCGAAGACAGTTTGCGCCCGAGTTCCTGATTCAATGCCTTGAGATCACCCCGTGTCAGCGCTTCTTCCCTGGAGCGCGCCAACACGGCGGCGAAACTTTCGAGCCGGGAAACACCGCTGTCGATGCGCTGTTGAAGCAGAACGTTCAGCCGGTTCTGTTGGTAGGCCAGAGCCAGGAGGGCGATAATTGCGAGAATGACCCCAATCCGGAACAGCCGCGTGGTTTCCCTCATCAGTCGTCCGAACAGTCCACCGAAAGCCCTGTACACGCGAACCGCAACCGGCTGTCGACTGACACGCAGATAGCCGAGGCCATCGACCAGTATATCGGCGGCCATTTTGCGACCCGGGTGATCTTCGCGGTAAAGGTGAAATCGGGTCAACGGCCCGGTGTCGCCAAACTCGATCATATCGCGATGCACAAGTTTCCGGGCAGTGACGCGAGCGCCATTCACCCAGACCGGTTGATCCTCGGGGGCCATGATTTCATAGGTGTCATCGTCATGATGAAGGCGTGCGATCAAATCGTCTCTTGATGTATCCGGGCCCGCTTCCGAGACGCGGAGCAACCGGTTGGGGCTTAAGGATATATCCAAATCCGGCCCTCTGAGCCACGTTATTGTGCCACGAGCGGGGCCGGTCAGATGCTCCAGAGCCATCGCCCCGACCGGAATATCTGCCTCATGCGCGGCTTCCATTGCCAATGCTTTCCTTCCGAGCAGTCGGACGTTGGTCAACGTCCGGGCGATTATCGCATGGCACAGGAATTTTGCCAAAAAACAAACTTTTGAACCGAAGACCCCTGCACGATAATCCATACGGGCGACGACGTGGGCCTGTATCCGCGCGATGGCCGGCTTGAGATTTATCAATGACTATATTGGCTGGTGGATTATTGTCGGACGGGCGCTGAGCTCGATACATCTCGATACATAAGGAAGCATCAATGTCTCTCTTTGAACGATATCTGACTGTCTGGGTTATACTGTGTATCGTCGCCGGTGTGGCGCTCGGACATTTCCTGCCGGGTGTATTCCAGTTCATTGGTTCAGTTGAGATCGCCCGGGTCAACCTGCCCGTTGCCGTGCTGATCTGGCTCATGATTATTCCGATGCTGGTGCGGATTGATTTTGGCGCCCTACATCGGGTCAGGGACCACTGGCGCGGCATCGGCGTAACATTATTCATCAACTGGGCGGTGAAACCATTTTCCATGGCCGCACTTGGCTGGTTGTTTATCGGTTATCTTTTTCACTCCTACCTGCCTGCGGAGCAGATTAATTCCTACATCGCAGGATTGATCCTGCTGGCGGCGGCGCCCTGTACGGCAATGGTTTTTGTGTGGAGCAACCTGTCCAATGGGGAACCACACTTCACACTGAGTCAGGTTGCCCTGAACGATCTCATTATGGTCTTCGCCTTTGCACCTATCGTTGGATTGCTGCTGGGCTTATCGGCTATCACAGTGCCGTGGGAAACGTTACTTCTATCCGTAGTGCTATATATCGTTGTGCCCGTGATTCTCGCCCAGTCTCTTCGCAGGCAGACCCTTTCTTCTGGCGGGCAGCCTGCCCTTGACCGCCTGTTGTCCAGATTACAGCCGATTTCGCTTACGGCGCTTCTGATCACGCTGGTGATGCTGTTCGGTTTCCAGGGCGAACAGATTATTGCCCAACCGCTGATTATCGGATTGCTGGCAATCCCTATCCTGATCCAGGTCTATTTTAATTCGGGCCTTGCGTATCTGCTTAATCGCGCGGTGGGGGAACAACATAACGTCGCGGGGCCTTCGGCGCTGATCGGGGCCAGTAATTTCTTCGAACTGGCTGTCGCAGCAGCAATCAGTTTATTTGGTTTTGAATCGGGGGCGGCCCTCGCGACAGTGGTCGGCGTTCTGGTCGAAGTGCCGGTGATGCTTTCCGTGGTGAAAATCGTTAATACCAGCAAGGCGTGGTACGAACAGGGTAACGCCGTGAAGCGCAACAGTAGTGGTCCGTTAAAGGCCCAGTGAAGAACCTCGCCAGCGACTGTACTCCGGAATCACGGCATAGGTGATGTCGTGACGGCGATGCCACCGATCTCGATCAACAGGCCATCTGTTGAAAGCGACGAGACGCCGACCAGGGTATTGGCAGGCAGGCATTCTGGCGGAAAGAACCCGGCGATTGTGCTGGTAATATCGTCCAGTTGGCCAGGCTCGTAATTCACAACATGGGTTGTGATCTGGACCATATCCGAAATATCCCCACCACCGGCTTCCACGGCAACCTTTAGATTACGCATGGCCTGACGGGTCTGTGCGATCACATCGCCCAAACCGATGATCTTGCGTTTGGCATCCAGGGCGACCTGACCAGACAGGTAGATTGTTCGCCCCCCTTCGACGGCAATGCTGTGATGATAGTTCTTTGGCGTTGGTGATTCGGGCGGGTTCAAGAACAGTTTCTTCATGGCGATTGGCTCCCGCGCGGTGAAGGTGAACAGGCAGGGTGTTGCTCGAACACCACCAGAGATGCATCGAAGGCGATCAGGTCTTTGAGTTCGCTGGCGAAATCCAGGGTGTCGCCATAGCACCAGGCGATTTCCGGCACCTGGATCGCGCCATGGTCAGAAACAAGAGCGAAGTAGGAGGCATGGCCTTTCAACGGGCAGAAGGTTCGTTTTTCCAGCGGCGCCAACGTCGCCTGCACATGGGACGGCGGGAAATAGAACACCGGATCGTAGATATCGCTGCCGACCTCCAGCACTCTCAGTGTCTGATTCGATTCAGCCAGGAGGTCGCCATCATACAAGACCCGCACATGGCCCGGCACCGGCTTGATGCGCATAAAATGTCTCGCATCATCAGGGTTATGAATGGTCTCCCGAGACCGCGTAATCTGCTGCAAACCGGTTTTGTCAGGCATGGCCCGTTCTTCCAAGTGCTTCAATCCGACATGGTGGTGGCAACAGGTCACGTAGCGCCTGTTGCTTACGTGTGGTCAGCAGTGTGTTCAAATTGTGGAACTCGTCCAAATCTGCCGGGGACAGGTTTTCTAATTCCAGAAGAACGTGAGGACCTTCCAGTAACCGGTAAGCCCGATAACCCAGGGGCTCGATGATTTCGCGAATCTCGCGGCAGGCAACCTTTCTGAATGTCTCAAGTATGATATCCGGACAGTTATTCGAAAGCAGGTCGGTCATTCCACGAAACACCTTGGCCTCATTCCCCTCTGTATCGATCTTCATGATCACCTTCTGATCGGCTGGTACCGACAGCACACCATCAAGCGATTGTGTTTCAACTCGCATATTGGTCCCGTCATCAAATGCCCTTCCGGAAGTGGACCCGACCCAGGAAATCTCCCGAACGCCGCCATCTTCTTTTGAAACATAATCAAACACTGTCTCACCGGGACCATCAGACACGGCCACGGGATGGGTTGTGACGTTGGAGAACCCGTTCAACTGGATGTTTTCCGTCAACCGTGCAAAGGCTTCGGGGTTCGGCTCAAATGCATGGACAGGCATATCCGGTTTTGTTGCCGCCGCGAGAAGCGAAAAAATACCCACATGGGAGCCCACATCAACCGCCATGTCCGAATGTTTAACAAGCGCCTGCCATACCTGCATGGAGGTAGGTTCATACACGCCGGTTCGCACAACAATCTCGCAGACAGGACAATCCCCCTTACTGCGCATCACAAAGTCTGGTGCACCATGACCGTCAATTTTCACATCGGCGTGAGGGCCATCCAGTAACCCGATACGTTCGAATACCCCCGTTTCATAACGACGGGTATCAATCATCGGAAGAACTTGTTCGGCATGGATATCCAGTGCGATTCGGCGCAGCGCCGCCAGGACATCCCATGAATGAGGCATCAAGACGGTGCGGTTTATTTCCGTAGATACCAGCCTGAGAAGCGCCTGACGCGCCTCAATTTTCAGACCATTCGATACCATGGCCGCGATTTCATTGGTTTGGGCGCGTAATCGATTATCTAATTCGACATTGTGGGCGGCATCTCTCAATCGAAAGAGAAAATCATGCTGTTCCATCTCGGCGGCAATGCTGGCCAGAACAAGGGCCGACGCATGACCTTCGATCGGCAACGGTGCGTTTTCGCAAAAATCCTGAATCCATAATTCGAGTTTCTCGGACACTGCATCGAATTGCCGCTCATTGTGCAATTCGATAATGGCGTTCCCGTTGTCAACCAGGCGTTTAATATTCATTCAACCTGTATTCCATGATACCAGAGGCCTTCAAATTCGATACGCCACGATAGCTGATTTTCTCAGATGAGATGTGATTTCTGCACCAGAAATCATCGACTTGGCCGTTAACATAACCACATGGCTCTTATTCCAGTGTCTCCGGAAAATCTGAATGAAGGGCTATCATCATACGCCAACCGAATGAATGACTTGCTTGGAAAAATCAGGATTCGGGCGGCAACTGCAACTCGTCCGGCCTGATCGTTCGCTTGGGCGACCCTTGACCCTCTCTGGTCCAGTTCAAATGATCCATGCCTACTGTGAATATCTTCGAGTCGTATCCGTGGAATATTCTGCCGTCCATCAGAGGACGGTACATGGCGCCAATGCTGTTGTCTTCAATACCCAGTTTTTCAAATTCATCCTCAATTACAAAAATGCCGTTGAAGTTGGTGACACAGACCAGCTCATACCCTTTTGCCTTGCCAAGCGCGATCAGTGCGCGAAGTGAACAGCCCTGTGATTCTCCGGGATCCCGGCTCTGGACAAACATAACGTCATTGGGAACGGTCGGGTTGAACTCGATGATCACCACCCTGGGGCGGTAATTCTGCAATGAATACCATATGTGCCAGTCGTTCCCATCGATATCAATGCTAACAAGATCAGGGTTATCCGGGATTGCCGTATTTGAAAGAATATGGTCAAGGCTGTCCTTGTCCGGATCAAACCCGACCAGTGCTCGCAACATGTGGGCGCGGGTATTTCCCTCAAAATTTCGCACCATTTCATCGTATCGGTCCGAATCTCCCTCGATCAATACGCCATCCCAGCCCCGGTCCGCCACCAGCGTGTAAGTGTTGCTGTGCAACTTGCCGTCATAAGCGCCGAATTCTACGCACCACTGATTTTGTTCGCCAATGACGTCGAAAATCTTTTCCAGTATGCCGTCCTCACCGGATTGCGATGTTTTGTTATTCGCGTGACTGAGCAGATAACGGCTTTCCGCGTTCAGTACTGAATCGTCCAGTTTTGCAATCAGCGGACCATGCCGCAAAACAGCAAGCGTTCCCAGAACCTCCGCCGCATAACGTTCCTCGCCCTGTTCCGTGAGAAAGCCCCACAGAGTATCCAAAATCTCCACGTCAGAAGCTAATGTCGACTTGTCTCTAAAAAATTTATTCCAAATCGCAATGCTGCCGTTTTTCGCAGCCTCCCGTTCACCCTGATTATAGGCTTCAATTAAACTGTTCAACTCCGCACGCAGTGCCGTATCATCCTCTGGCGTTCGCGTCATCAACCAACCTTTCCGTCCGAATCTTGTACGGACGAGCCTACCACTTTCGGGCCGTCAGCCCGAATTTTTCCTCGTGGTCTATTAATGAAAGCATCAATGTTGCCGATCGCCCCGGCATGATAGATCACAAACCGGATTTAGTGCCCGCCGCCCAGTATCCCGGTCTTGACCGAGTAATCCACGGCAACGCCGTAACTCGGATCATCATCGGAATCGACCATAAGCTGTCCTGCGCGATTGAGAAGTTGATGGCAGTCCCGGGACAAATGGCGAAGCTGAAGCGTCTTTCCCAACGCCTCATACTTGGACGCAAGCGCTTCAATGGCCTGTAGCGCGGATTGATCGACAATACGGCTGTTCATGAAATCGACAATAACGGCTTCGGGATCACTCTTCGGATCGAAAATTTCGGCAAATCCGTCCGTCGATCCAAAAAACAACGGCCCTTCAATCCGATAGACTCTGGCGCCTTCGGGCGTCATCTGGTTAACCGCATGGATACGGGTCGCATTGTTCCAGGCATAGGCCAATGCAGAGACAACAACGCCAACAACGACGGCGATGGCAAGATCGCTCATCACCGTGACAACTGTAACCAATCCCATTACCAAAGCATCGGTCAAGGGAATGAGGCGTAATATCTTCAGGCTCTGCCAGGCAAAGGTCCCGATGACCACCATCAACATGACACCGACCAGTGCGGCAAGCGGTATCTGCTCAATCATACTGGAGGCTACAAGAATAAAAGTGAGCAGGAACAAGGCCGCCGAAATACCTGAAAGCCGGGTGCGTCCACCCGATTTTACATTGATCATGGACTGGCCGATCATGGCGCAACCGCCCATACCGCCAAAGAATCCCGTCACCGTATTAGCCAGGCCCTGGGCAATGCATTCCCGCGACGCGCCACCGCGTTTGCCGGTAATTTCGCCGACCAGATTGAGTGTCAGCAGGCTCTCGATCAGACCAATAGCGGCAAGGATCAGCGCATAAGGAATAATGATTTTCAGGGTCTCCAGGGTCAATGGGACCATGGCAATATGAAACAGCGGCAACCCGCCTTCGATGGATGCCAGATCACCCACACGCGGCACATCAATGCCGAAGAAGATGACAATGGCGGCGACCACAACAATGCCCGCAAGTGGCGCCGGGATGGCTGATGTAATCTTGGGCATCACCCAAATGATGGCCATGGTTAGCGCAACAAGCCCCAGCATGATGGCCAGTGGCCAGCCGGTCATCCAGACCTTTGCGCCGTCGAGGCCCGGAACCTGAAACTGGGTGAGTTGGGCCAGAAAAATGACAATGGCGAGACCGTTGACGAAACCCAGCATGACAGGGTGGGGCACGAGGCGGATGAATTTGCCAAGATGGGATATGCCAGCCAGAACCTGCAATATCCCCCTCAGGACGACGGTGGCGAACAGGTATTCGACGCCGTGGCTGGCGACAAGTGACACCATGACCACAGCGAGCGCACCGGTCGCACCAGAAATCATCCCCGGACGACCACCAATGACTGCCGTAATCAATCCTACGATAAAGGCTGCATAAAGACCGACAAGCGGATGAACGCCCGCGACAAACGAGAACGCCACAGCTTCCGGAACCAGCGCCAGGGCAACGGTGAGGCCGGCAAGTAGTTCGATTTTGATACGCGTGGGAGTAAACGACGGTAAATTGGAATCTTTCCAATCTGAAACCGAGAGACGATCAACAAAGGCGGCAAGCGTTGGCTTGATCACGTGGCACAGGTCCATTTTGAGAAAGTTTGAATTCTGCGGTGTTCATAAAGAAGAATGATCTTCATGCAAAGTAAAACCGTTGCTGTCAATTGTCCTGACTGATATCAGACGGTGAGTGATGCTGAACGGAGCGCATGGTGAACAAGATGACCGATTTGCAAAGCGAGATGCAGGACTGGCGTCACGATATTCATAAACACCCGGAACTGGGCTTTTGCGAACAACGCACGGCAGCGAAAGTCGCGGACCTCTTGGCCAACTTCGGGTTGGAAGTACACACAGGAATCGGCGCCACCGGCGTGGTCGGCGTATTGCGTCGGGGGGAAAGTGACCGGGCCATCGGGTTGCGCGCCGACATGGACGCCTTGCCCATTCAGGAAGCCAACGACTTCCCGTACCGCTCGGTCAACGACAAGGTCTTTCATGGCTGTGGCCATGATGGCCATACGACCATGTTATTGGGCGCAGCCAAACGACTGGCCGCAGATGGCGGCTTTGATGGAACGGCCTACTTCATTTTTCAGCCGAGCGAGGAGGATGGCCGGGGCGCGCTATCCATGATCGATGACGGTTTGTTCGAGCGCTTTCCCATGGAGGCGGTCTACGGGATGCATAACATGCCGGGTATTCCCGCCGGGCACTTCGCCGTGCGTAAAGGCTCGATCATGACGTCCGAAGATATCTTCGTCATCACCATCAATGGACGCGGCGGCCATGCCTCCATGCCCGACCGCACGATAGACCCCGTGGTGATCGGGGCGGAGGTTATTCTGGCATTGCAGACCATTGTTTCACGCTCCGTCGGCCCCCAGGACTGGGCCGTGGTATCGGTGACCGAGATGCTGACCGACGGCGCACGCAATGTCATTCCATCCCGGGTCATTATCAAAGGTGATTGCCGTGCCCTGTCGGTGGAAACGCAGGACCGCATCGAGAGCCGTATGCGCCAGATTGTGGCGGGCATCTGCACTGCACATAATGCTGAAGGTCAGGTTGAGTACCGGCGTGAGTTCGTCGCCACGGTGAACACACCAACCGAAACCGAGGTCGCCATTGCCGCCGCCCGTCAGGTGGCTGCTGAAACCGGCGAAGTCAGTGTTAATCCCGACTGCCCGACCTGCTCTGCCTCAGAGGATTTCGCCCGCATGCTGCAACAGAAGCCCGGCTGTTATATGCTGATTGGTAACGGCGTTGATGGACACTGCGGTTCTTCATTGCACAATTCCCACTATGACCTGAACGATGATATTCTCGGTATCGGTTGCGCCTACTGGATTGCCTTGGTGGAGAACCAGCTACCGTTGCGTTAACGCGCCATTGCCCTAAACTTCCACGGTCTATCAGGTAATCGTGGCGGACAAGGGGAAACAGGCAATGACCGTACACAGCGAAAAAATGACCTTCATCGGCGCACAGGGAGATCAACTGGCAGCGCGGCTCGATCTACCGGATGGTGATCCGGTGGGGTATGCGCTTTTCGCGCACTGTTTTACCTGTACCAAGGATATTTTTGCCGCATCCCGTGTTGCCGAGGGTCTCACAAGCCACGGTATTGCGGTGCTGCGCTTTGATTTCACCGGTCTGGGCGCCAGTGAGGGTGAATTCGCCAATACCAACTTTTCATCCAACGTCGGTGACTTGGTCGCGGCGGCCAATCACATGCGCAACCACTTGCGGGCCCCGGTCATCCTGATCGGACATTCCCTGGGCGGTGCGGCCGTGCTTGCCGCCGCCGGCCAAATTCCGGAGGCGAAGGCCGTCTGCACCATTGGCGCTCCGTCCGATCCCG
>JAJFIE010000131.1 GCA_021775275.1 Rhodospirillales bacterium
ATCACTGGGCGCGGGTGACGAGGCCGTATCATTTTCCCTTTGATAATGAAGAGAGCAGATTATGTCCGATAATGATGTCACCGTAGTTCACCACCCATTGGTCCAGCACAAGCTGACGCTCATGCGTGACAAGACAACGCCAACGGCGGTGTTCCGGCAATTACTGCGCGAAATCAGCCTGTTGCTTGCCTATGAGGTCTGCCGGGATCTGGAAATCAAGATGGTTGATGTGGAAACTCCTCTGGAAACATTTCCGTCACCGAAGCTGGGTGGCAAGAAGCTGTGCCTGATTTCTATTTTGCGCGCCGGGAATGGCTTGCTGGATGGCATTCTTGATCTGATTCCTTCGGCGCGTGTGGGCCATGTGGGCCTGTACCGTGATCCTGAAACCCTGAAGCCGGTGGAATACTATATGAAGATGCCACACAGCCTGAATGAACGGCTGTGCATTGTTGTGGACCCCATGCTGGCAACGGGAAATTCGGCGGCTGCGGCGGTGCAACGGGTCAAGGATGCTGGCGCAGTGAATCTGAAATTCGTCTGTCTGCTGGCAGCGCCGGAAGGGATTAATGTTTTCCAGAAAGAACACCCGGATGTGCCCATCGTAACGGCGGCCATAGATCGTGAGCTTAACGATCACGGCTACATCATGCCCGGTCTGGGCGATGCAGGCGACCGAATGTATGGTACGAAATAGACCTGATGGGATCACTGTCATCATTCGGGATTTACATTCCTCTGGCATTTGTTTGCGGCGTGGTGCTGGTAACCCAACCGGGCTTTAACAGCACGTTATCCCAAAATGTTGGCGGTGCGCTGAATGCGGCGACCGTTTCATTGTGTGTCAGCGCCGTCGCCATTCTGGTCGTGCGCATCTTTTTTGCGCCGGGGTTTTCGTTTTCTGTCGCCCTGGAGAAGACACCCTATTGGGGATGGTTCGGCGGCTTTCTGGGCGTCTTTTTTGTCGTGACCTCCATGTACGTGGCGCCCCGCATCGGGGCAACGGCGCTGGTATCGCTTATCCTTTGTGGTCAGATAATTGCGGCCCTGGTTTTTGATCGTTTCGGCATTCTGGGATACGGCGAAACACCCATCACTGTTACGCGTGGTGTCGGCATCCTTTTTATCATTGCCGGGACCGGACTGGTCCTTCTGCGGCGTTAGGTATTTCAATTCCTGAAAATAAAAACTTGACCAATTGGACAAGTTTTGATCAAATGATCACAAGAGCCGGATTTACCACCGGCCAGTACAACAGGGATGCTTGGTGATTTGGAGGACGGAGCATGGTCAGCAGTTCAAATGTTCAGGGCGTTTCACCGGAAATTAAACCGGGCCGCCTGGATGCCGGGCAGTACGAGCAGAATTTCAGTGACATTCATCCGCCGCTGGATTCCCATCAGGCAAGCATCGAGGCGGGCAGGTGTTACTTCTGCTTTGATGCGCCGTGCATGACAGCATGTCCGACCAGCATTGATATTCCACTTTTCATCCGCCAGATCGCTACGGGGAATACGACGGGGGCGGCGGATACAATCTTCCAGCAGAATATCATGGGCGGCATGTGTGCCCGGGTCTGCCCGACCGAGACATTGTGTGAAGAAGCATGCGTTCGAAATGGCTGTGAGGAAAAGCCGGTCAAGATTGGCCTGCTTCAACGGTTTTCCACGGATGCCTACATGGAAAACGACCTGCATCCGTTCCAGCGTGCGATCGACACAGGCAAGAAGATTGCCGTCGTTGGCGCTGGCCCGGCGGGACTGTCGTGCGCCCACCGGCTGGCATCCCTGGGCCATGACGTCACAGTTTATGACGCCCGCGAGAAATCCGGCGGTCTCAACGAATTCGGCATTGCATCCTATAAATCGACGGAAAATTTTGCCCAACGCGAAGTTGACTTCATCCTCTCCATTGGTGGAATCAGCATTAAAAACGGTGTTGCACTGGGGCGTGACATCGACCTGGATGCGCTGCGCCAGGATTTCGATGCTGTCTTTCTCGGTATGGGCATGGGGGGCGTCAATGATCTTGGTCTGGAAGGCGAAGACATGGACGGCGTCATGAACGCCATTGATTACATTGCCGAGCTGCGTCAGTCCGCTGATCTTTCCTCGCTTCCCGTCGGTCGCCATGTTGTGGTGATTGGCGGCGGTATGACGGCTGTTGATATCGCCGTGCAGACCAGGCTGCTGGGTGCGGAAAATGTTACTCTGGTCTATCGGCGCGGGCCTGAGCAAATGAAAGCCAGTGAGTTCGAGCAACACTTGGCAAAAATCAAGGGTGTCAAAATCATTCAATGGGCAAAGCCCGTTGAGCTGATTTCGGAAAATAACGCGGTTCGCGCAATTCGTTTTGATTACACGGAGATGGATGCGCAGGGGAAACTGGCCGCCACGGGTGAGCAGTTCGACCTTGCTGCTGACATGGTTTTCAAGGCCATCGGGCAAAAGTTCATCAATACGGTATTCAATCAAAGTGAAGCGCCGGAACTGAAAAATAGCCGGATGGTTGTTGATGATGACCGAAGGACGTCGCTGGCTGGCGTATGGGCCGGGGGCGACTGTATCGATGGCGGCGAAGACCTGACCGTGGCGGCGGTCGAGGATGGCAAGGTCGCGGCAATGTCCATTGATCAATTTCTGCAAGCAAACAATTAAGCGCGTAGCGGACCTGTGGCTTAAGGGCTCCGGGACCGGGGAGGAACGAAAATGGCTGAT
>JAJFIE010000132.1 GCA_021775275.1 Rhodospirillales bacterium
CCGCTGACCAGCCTCAACCCCCTGCACAGTATCTATAAACAGATTTCCGAAGTGCTGTTCCTGCACAAGCACATGAACCAGAAGCAGGCCCGCGCCCGCGTGGTGGAGCTGCTGGAACTGGTGGGCCTGAGCGAGGCCATCAGCCGCATGGATGCCCTGCCCCACGAATTTTCAGGCGGCCAGCAACAGCGCGTGATGATCGCCAT
Organism: Rhodospirillales bacterium; assembly: GCA_021775275.1. Lineage (GTDB taxonomy): Bacteria > Pseudomonadota > Alphaproteobacteria > Rhodospirillales > Casp-alpha2 > JAJFIE01. The sequence goes on from JAJFIE010000132.1 coordinate 207, forward strand.
GTCGCTGGCCAATGATCCTGACCTGCTCATCGCCGACGAGCCGACAACGGCGCTGGATGTAACCATTCAGGCGCAGATTCTGAAACTGTTGAATGAATTGCAGGAAAAGCTCGGCATGGCGATCCTGCTAATCACCCATGATCTGGGCATCGTGCGGGGCACGGCGGACCGGGTCTGTGTCATGAACGAAGGTGAAATTGTCGAACAGGGCAACACCGCCGCCGTCTTCGCGGACCCGCAGCATGCCTATACGAAACATCTGCTGGCGACCGAGCCCAAGGGTGCGCCCGACCCGGCTGATCCGAATTCCGAGCCGATCATGGCCTGCGATGACCTGAAAGTCTGGTTCCCCATCAAACGCGGTGTCCTGCGCCGTACCGTTGATCACGTGAAAGCGGTGGATGGTATCTCGCTCACCGTGCGACGCGGCCATACGCTGGGTATTGTGGGTGAGTCCGGCTCCGGCAAGTCAACGCTTGCGCGCGCGCTGCTCCGGCTGGAACGCTCCTACGGCGGTATCGAGTTTGAGGGCCGCGGCATCGAGGCTTTTGATTCCCGCGATATGCGGCCCTTGCGCCGCCATATGCAGATCGTCTTTCAGGATCCCTTCGGCAGTCTCAGCCCGCGCCTGTCCGTGGCCCAGATCGTCGAAGAAGGGCTCCGGGTTCACGACCTCGGCGGTGACTACGATGAACGCCGCGCCCTGATTGCTGATTCATTACAGGAAGTCGATCTGGAACCGGCCATGATGGACCGTTACCCGCACGAATTTTCCGGCGGCCAGCGCCAACGCATCTGCATCGCCCGCGCCCTGGTCCTCAAACCTCACTTCATCGTGCTGGATGAGCCGACCAGCGCGCTGGATGTGTCGGTACAGGCACAGATCGTCGATCTGCTGCGCGGCCTGCAACAGAAGCACAATCTGGCGTATCTGTTCATCAGCCATGACCTGAAAGTGGTGCGCGCCATGTCGCACGATGTGCTGGTCATGAAACAGGGCCGCGTGGTTGAACAGGGCGTAGCGAAAGATGTCCTGAACAATCCGCGCGAAGCCTACACCCGCGCCCTCATGGCCGCCGCGTTTGAGTTGAAGGCGGATGAGAGTGGTGTGGTGGGCGTTTAGGGTTCTGACCTAAACCATAGCAATCACATCGATCTCTATGTTCATATCCTTGTAGGCCAGATACGGCACGGGGATGCCGGTGGTTGCCGGGCCCGGCGGCTGGAAGTGGGCAAAGCGGGCATGCAGGTTGGTCTTCCAGATGGCCTCGTCGTCATCACCACGGTTTGTGCCGGTGGCGTAGAACGTATTGATGCGGACCACGTGTTCGAAACCCAGACCCAATTCATGGAGGACCCGGCGAATGTATTCCATGGCCATGTCCGTCTGCGCCTTCAAGTCGCCAATGCAGGCGATACTGGCGTCCGGGTTCATCGGCACCTGGCCGCCCAGAAATATCAGATCGCCGCAACGAATACCGTGCCGGTAGGGCAGGTGCACCGGCCAGTCCCAGTGACCGTCAGGCCATACGTGGGTGCGTGGCATCCGCTGCCCATCGACGCCCCGCATGGCGATAACGTCCGTCACCACCATGACCCCGCCGGGCCACAGCGTTCGCAGGGATATGCCGGTGGCGGCGGGGCCCGGTTCGCGGTAATACCCGGCACGGACGAGGGCGGCCTTTGACCATTCGTCGGCCTCGCCCGGTTCGGCATTAAACGGGTTTGTCTTCACGACATCCTGAATATCCGCGCCCAGTTGTCTGAGCAGGCCATCGATCCGCGCCAGTGTCACATGGGACTGGGCGCTGAGATCGCCGGGCGATTGTACGACACCGCAACTGCCCCGCGCCGTCACGCCGCTGGTAAAGATCATCTCGCCGACGCGGATTGCATGACTGAACGGACGAGGCGGCCCGGCCCACCCCGGGTCCCAGGCGGCGGTCCGGCGCAGCACTTCGCCGTTCTGGCCGCGCATGGCGATGGCCTCGATTTCGAACAACACCCCCGGTGACATGAGCATCTCTACCGGGATCATGGTCAATGCCGGTCCGGGACCTGAGAGCTCGCCCAGACCACCACCGATGTGCCCGGCAAGCACGTCTTCGTCCACGTCGCCATCCTGACGGTAAAACACCCGGAGTTGCACCAGATCGGACGGCGTCATATCCGCCGCCGCGAGCACGCTGATCAGGTCCGCTATGGCAGCCCCGGCCTGACCTTTCAGATCACCCGGCGCGACAACGGCAAGCGATCCATCCAGCGCGACCTGGCCGGTGATGAACAGCATATCGCCACAGCGCACGGCCTGAGAGTATGGCAGGCGTGGCTCCGTAATCCAGTGGTCGTCGGGGTTGATAAAGCTGCGCGGCAACATGGGACTCTCCCTCTCACGTTTGGCT
>JAJFIE010000133.1 GCA_021775275.1 Rhodospirillales bacterium
CACAATCGTCAAAGTTACCCGCTGAGAACTGTCTAGAATTTGTACCCGAGACCGATCGAGATCGCGAGAGGATCGAGTTCCGTGTTTGGTGCGTTGGTGGCGTTCGTTGTGATATCCGTCTCAACAAACACCTTCTTCACATCAAAGTTGAGGGACCAGACATCATCAAGCGCGTAGTCGAACCCGGCCTGAAAGGCGTACCCCAGTTCATCCGAATAATCGATGGATGTGACCGATGTTCCAGGATCTGCGTTATAGGTGATTGTATAATTGATCCCGGCTCCAATGTAGGGGCTAAAGGTTTCCTTGGGCATAAAATGGTACTGCAAGGTTAGCACCGGCGGGAGCAACCACACATCGCCGAGGTCAAGATCGCCTGCCGAAGAACCTGAAACCTTAACGTTGTGACTAAACGTCGAAAGAATTAATTCCGCGGCAATGTTATCTGTAAAGAAATAGGTGAAGTCGAGTTCCGGGCTGGCCGCATCACTTACTGCGGCACTACCGCCCAGGGTGTCCGTCGTACCATCAACGTCAGGCAGGAATGCGACACTGCGCAACCGGACAATCAGATCGCCTTCCTCCTTGGCTTCAGCCTGTGGAACCAGCACGAGGGTTCCCGCTAGGAAACCCAAAACCATCAAATATGATAAAAACTTGAGGTGCGATATTTTCTTGGCCCACTTTACAATTGACGACATATGACTGAATTCCAGTTCCTGCGAATCGACTGGAAACAACATACCATATGTGTGTATGTATTCCAATGAAACTACAATATGCGGCATCATCTACTACAATTGGTAGGCCATCTGAACGGTGGCAGAGAGACAAACTCGGATAAAAAACGGGGCCGGTGACATCGCGCCAACCGGCCCCTGATTTCAGGAACTCCGATCTATTTCAGCAGGTTGGTCCAGATTTTGGTATACATCTCGTTGACCTCATTCGGGCAAACTTGCGTGAACTCAGCCTTATAGTATGAGGGCGGAACGATTTCCGGCGCCGAAGCAAACTCTTCCGGCAGATACTTCATGCTACCGGCAATACCGTTTGCATACTTGGCAAAATCGGAAATCATCGCAGCATTTTCTGGATCCATAATGAAGTTCTGGAACAGTTTGGCATTTTCGACGTTCTTGGCATCAGCCAAAACAACGACGTTATCCATCCATGTACCGAGACCTTCCTTCGGATATCCATATTTAATGGCTGAATTAGCCAACCGGGCGCGCATGGAAGCGCCATTCCAGTTCACCGCAGCGTGAATATCGCCATTCGCCAGACGTTCCACATTGCCATACTCCATGGTCAGCCAATACTGCTTGGCGTTCTGCATCATGTCGTTGACTTCTTTCAACTGCGCCTTGTTGCCATTGCACAGTGGGAAGCCCTTATAACGCAACGCGGCGTTGATCACATCGTTCATCTCCGGAACCACGTTAATCTTACCGCGGAGTTCTTCCGGTGGATTAAAAATCACACTCCAGGTGTCAATGTCGCCTTTGTATGTCTCCGTATTGACAGAGAGCGCCGTGGTGCCCCACTGCCAGGGAACTGAATACTGACGACCTTCATCGAAATAAGGATCCGCAAAGCCCGGTTCAATATTCTTGAAATTGGCCATTTTATTGGGCGCAGTTTTCAACAAAAGGCCTTCACTGATCATCACGGATACCATGTAATCAGATGGAACCGAGATGTCATAGCCATGGCCGCCTGCCTTGATCTTGGCCAGCATGGAGTCATTTGAATCGTAATCCGACAGGGTTACTTCAACATTATAAGCCTGTTCAAATTTTTCGATCAATTTGGGGTTTGTATAGTTACCCCAGTTAAAAATATTCAGTTCTCCATCTGCCATGGCTGCTCCTGAACCCACCACGAGTCCAAGTCCAACTACAGCAGAAATTATCAGTCGTTTCATCATTTCACTCCTCTGTTTCAGATCGTTGCTAGGATTATTGTTTCTTATTGGTCAAAAAGAAAAAAATCGTAACGAGAGTCAAAGACGCCAGCAAAAACAGTGACGAAACTGCATTCATTTCCGGTGTCACAATGCGGCGCAATTGCCCGATAACGTATAGTGGCAGCGTATCTTGTCCAGGCCCGGCCACGAACAACGAAATGACCACATCGTCCAATGAAATAACAAATGCAAGCATGGCGCCCGCCAATATACCCGGCGTCAGTAAAGGCAGTGTAACCCGGTAGAATGCTTTCCATGGTGTCGCGTAAAGATCTGCTGCGGCATGTTCCAAGGTCAGGCTCATGTCCTCCAGACGGGCCCTGATCGGCATATAGGCAAAGGGAATACAAAATGCCGTGTGTGCTGCAAAAAGATACCCCATTCCAGTATACCCGGTGACGCCCTTGATAATTGCAAAAAAGATCAGTAATGCGACAGCAGTAACAATTTCGGGAATCATCAACGGCTGGTTAATCAGGGCATAAACGGCGGTCATGCCACGAAATGCCTTAGTCCGTGTTGTGGCCAGCGCCGCCATTGTTGCAACTACAGTTGCAATCACAGTTGCAAAGCTGGCGACCTGTAAAGATCGGATCGTTGCTTCCTGAATTTGTCGATTGTTGATCGCTGAAACATACCAATTCCATGAAAAGCCCTCCCATTTTCCAATCGTCGAACCACCGTTAAACGAAAAAATAACCAGCGAAATCATCGGTGCGTAAAGCATGACGAAACACAATATCGCGATGGTCGGAAAACCGCCCTGGTGTCTTACAGAAAAGGGGCGACCCGAAATTCCATGTGCAGGGTCAGTCACGTTCTCCTCCCTTTTTCGTGGTGATCTTGATGTAAAACAGCAAGGCGATCATCACGAGTATAAACAGTGTAATCGAAAGCGAGGATCCCAACGGCCAGTTGCGTCCCTGTCCGAACTGGAACTCGATCAGATTGCCCAGCATCAAAGACTTGCCGCCGCCAAGCAAACGGGGCGTCACGTAGGCGCCAATAGATGGAATAAATACCAGGATAGAGCCAGCAATAATGCCCGGCTTCACAAGAGGGAAGATAATTCTCCGCAACACCTGCCAGCGGTTGCCGTAAAGATCATATCCCGCTTCCACCAACCGGAAATCAAGTTTTTCGATGCTGGCGTATAGCGGCAATACCATGAGCGGCAAATAAACATAAACCAGACCAAGAGAAATGGCGAAGTCCGTATAGAGAATCTGGATAGGCTGGTCGATTAATCCGGATGCAATCAGCACAGTATTTATGACACCTTCATTTCGAATGATTTCCATAATCGCAAATGTCCTGATCAGCAGGTTTGTCCAAAACGGTATCGTAATCATGAACAACCAGATATTGCGTGTTTTCTCCGGACGCGTAGAAATAAAATAAGCCGTTGGAAATCCAACAATAAATGTAAGGATTGTTGTGAAAAAAGATAATCGGATGGACCGCAGGAAAATACTCAAATGAGCATCAGCAATATTTACGGTCTCATCGAATATGTCCTCTTGAAGAAAAACATTGAACCATCCATCCCAGGAAAAACTCCAGATAATTCCGGCATAGGTGTCTTTTTGCAAGAATGAATACAAAAGCACGATCAACATCGGACCAGCCGCAGCCAATATGATGATAATTAATGATGGGCTGAGGAGACACCAACGATTGCGCGTCCGTTGTCGTTCCAGGCGCTCTGCGACTTCTTGGCCAGAGATGTTATCCGATGATGTCATATCTACTGTCTTATCGATTCTACTGTCTTATCGATCAATCTATCAGCACCTGAGCGGCATTCGTTTTTATTGAAATGCCAACTTCAGAACCAATGGTGAACGAATCGCTGGCGCCCCGGGCATTTTGCATACGCACAACAACCGGAGTGTTACCATGCACACGAAGGTGATAGTGAGTATCCGTACCGAAATAGACGATGTTTTCCACCGTCCCCTGTAGCGCCGCCGACGCGTTGTCAGCGCTGAGTTCGGCATGCTCGGGGCGCACGACCACGTTGACCTTGCCAATTGTAAAATCACCCGTGGGCATGGATGCCGGAATTTCCACGCCGGACGGAAACCGCACGCGCCCAACGCCATCGACGACCTCCAGTAGTTCGGCCTCCAGAAAATTGGTCTCGCCTATGAAGTGGGCCACGAATCGTTCCGCCGGATGATCGTAGACTTCTCGCGGCGCGCCAATCTGGCGGATTTTTCCATCGCGCATGACAGCGACCCGG
>JAJFIE010000134.1 GCA_021775275.1 Rhodospirillales bacterium
GACTACATCCGCCAAGGGGAAATATTCCAGGCCGTCATCGGACAACGTTTTTCCTGTGACTTTGATCTCCCCTCCTTCCGGTGAAAATTTTATTGCGTTGGAAAGCAGGTTGGCCAATACCTGATGGAGGCGCACGGCATCACCGTTTACCATCACACCCTTGGCAATATCTGAAACAATGTGCCGCACGCCGTGCTCAGCTATGTAGTCCTTGTCGGCATCAAGTGCTTCCGATACGAGAACGGACAAATCCAGCCGTTTAAGATCGAACTCCATGCCACCAGAAACAATCTTCTCCATATCCAGCACGTCGTTGACCAGATTGATCAATCGGTTCGTGTTCTTGTAGGCGATTTCCAGCATTCCCTGCACATTATCCGGCAAGCCTCCCGGGATGCTGTTGACGACCAACCCCAGAGCACCCTTTATTGATGTCAGGGGCGTCCGCAGTTCGTGACTAACCGATGACACAAACTCGTTTTTCATACGATCCAGCCTCTTGCGGTCAGTGATGTCGATATCAATGCCGCCGACACCCATTACCGTATCGTCGTCGGAAATGATCGGGAACTTAATGACAAACTGATGAAACTCTGTCCCGTTGGGTAGTGGGATATCCAGCTCTTCGCTATGGGCCATGCGGGATTCCATGCACAAGAGGTCGCCACGCCTGTACTGTTTTGCATCAGTTTTCGGGTAAAGATCGAACAAGGTCTTGCCGATAATTTCGAGTTCATCACTAAATCCGATGCGGTTGGCGAACGTTTTATTGGCCATTACGTAGAGACCTTCGACGTCCCGAAAGAACATGCCCTCGGGGGCGTTGTCGAACAGTCCCCTTAGTCTCGCCTCGCTTTCCTTGATTCTGGTTTCGCTCTTTTGCAGTTCTCGCTGTGCGTGTTTACGGTTCTCTATCTCTTTTTTCAGCTCTCGGGTGCGATCCTCGACACGTTGTTCAAGTTTGCTGTGGGTCCGGCGGAGTTGTTCTTCGCTGCGGTTTAGGGCGCGCTGCACATTTTTTCGTTCCGAAATGTTTTCCACAAAGCCGTAGGATTTATCGACGTTGCCATTTTCGTCCAGGCTTGGAATGCCTATTTCACGGACTTCGATGTATCTCCCATGTCGATGCAAAAGCCGGTATTCAAACTCAACAGCCTTGGCTTTCTCTGCGATCGCACGCGTCGCATCCAGAAAAATCTGGTGATCGTCTGGGTGAACCCATTTGAGATTGGCCTCCGTCGAGGTTGCGGTGGCGAGAAATTCCTCCACGGAAACATCGTGCAACCATGCAAGTTCCGGCGAACAATACGTACAGCAATCGTTGATTTCGTCCCATGCAAAGTATCCCAATTGGGACAGGTGTTCTGTTTCCTCTTTTGGAGATGAGTCAGAAAGATTCTGTTGAGTATTGTGTCCCTTGGATTTCAAAACACCTAGCTTCCCTGAGAATACGGTTATCGATAACAGTTTCAGGTATCAAGAAACCGAAGTATCTCTGAATTAAGGTTCACGCTGGCTCTTACGTATCTATATCTAAATAGGGTTCATCAATTTTCATGCACCGGAAAAGTATACCAGTTAATCACATAGTCGTATGATTTCTCCACAAATTTTGACCATGAAGTTTGGCATTTGCCGCATTTTTGCGTGATTAGAGATTATTGGTTGCTGGCGAGTTTCGCCACCATATGCTTGCGAATCGGGTCTTCCTGAAATAGCTGCCAGCATTCATTCCCTGGCCTCAACCTGAACGACCGATTTTTGCATGAAAGTGGTCGTAAACTTAGCCGTTGCTTCTGGGCGGCGTGAACCCTGTCGCAAATAGGGTAGATCGCTGCCTCACCTCATCGGCTTATGGTGCGCGTATCAATTCAAGCGCAGGGGGACGACATGCGCCATATCTATGATGAATCAGCCTTTGATACGACGAAGCCCGTGGGCAGTTGGTGGCTGGATTCCGCAGGCGATGCGGTGGATACAACGGATCTGGCGGGTGGGGAAAACGTCCGGTGTGAGATTGCCGTTATCGGCGCCGGATATACAGGGCTGTCGGCGGCCTATCATCTGGCCCGCGACCATGGCGCGGACGTGCGGGTGCTGGATGCCGCCTATCCGGGCTTCGGTGGTTCCGGTCGCAACGGCGGTTTTGTCGGTCCGGGCGCCACCAAGCTGAGTTCAGACGCCATGGTCCGCAAAGTCGGCATGGACGAGACAAAACGCTTCATGGCCTTGCAGGGCGAGTCTATCGATCTGGTGGCGGCGTTGCTGGACGGGGAAAACATCGACGCCGATAAAACCGGCGCCTGTGAAATCGAATTTGCCCACAAACCTAATCGGGTGCAGGAACTACGCCAGGGCGCGGCGTACATGCGAAATACCTTCGGTGCAAAATTCGAATTTATGGACAAGGATGAATGCACGGCCCATGGCTTCGCCGGGCCACAGGTTCATGGCGGCCTGAAAATTCCCGGTTGTTTCGGTGTGCATCCGCTGAAATACGCGCGCGGTCTGGCCCGTGCTGCTCAAAAACGCGGCGTGATCATCCACGGTGAAGCGCCGGTTATCGGCTGGCATAAGGAAGGCGGCACACATGTCCTCGCCACACCCAGGGGTGAGGTGAGGGCAAAGCAGGTCATCATCGGCACCAATGGCTATACGGCGGAGGATACCAATCCCGGCCTTGCCGGACGTGTGCTGCCGGGGCTGTCCAATATTCTGATCACCCGACCATTGAGTGCCGAAGAACAGGCGGCACAGGGATGGACCACCACGGATATCATCTATGACAGTCGGAAGTTGCTGCACTATGTGCGTCTGCTGCCCGACGGGCGGTTCCTGTTCGGCGGGCGTGGCGGCTGGGATGCCTCACCCGCCGGAAAGGCACGCATGCGGATCTATATGGAAAAGACCTTCAAGCAGATGTTTCCGGCCTGGGCGCATGTGGAATTCACCCACTTCTGGAACGGCTTTATCTGTCTGACGTATGATCTGGTGGCCCATGTGGGACATCCGCAGGGCGACGAGACGGTATGGAGCGCGCTGGCCTACCACGGCAGCGGTGTGGCCGCTGCGACCGGAACGGGGCGTCTCGCCGCCCGTCTGGCGGCGAAGGCGGCGACGCTGGAGAAGGATGTTCCGGTGATCATGCGCGACGTACCGCCACGGTTCCCGTTTCCTTTTTTGCGAACCCAATATTTGCGTGGTGCGTATGCGTGGTATCACATCAAAGACGAGTGGCTTTAGCTCGTTTCCTTGTTGGCGCATTCCA
>JAJFIE010000135.1 GCA_021775275.1 Rhodospirillales bacterium
TGCGTGCATCCTCAAACATCGTCAGATCCTTTGGGCAACAGGTCACGAACAGGTCAATGGGGCCAAGGGCGGCCGCCTCGTGTACACGGTTCTCGGATGGTTTTTCCGTTCCCGGCGTATCGGGGATCCAGATCCGCCCGCCGCCGGCGCCACAGCAGAAAGAGTTGTCGCGGTTGCGTGGCATCTCCACCAGTTCGCACCCGATCAGACGCAGCACCTCGCGCGGCGCTTCATAGCCGCCGTTCAGACGCCCGAGGTGACAGGGGTCGTGAAATGTCACGCGCTTGTTCAGGGGCTGCGTGACCTTCAACCTGCCGCTGCGCAGCAGGTCCGCGAGGATCGAGCTGTAGTGCTCGATCGGTGCCACTTCGCCGAACTCGGGGTACTCGTTCTTGATGGTGTTGTAGCTGTGCGGGTCGGTGGTCACGATACGCTTGAAGGCTTTGCAGTCCTGCATGGCCTCGAGGTTCTGCTCGACCAGGCTTTCATAAAGTCCCTCTTCTCCGGTCCGGCGCACATCGTTGCCGGCCGTGCGCTCGGCCTCGTGCAGCAGGGCGAAATCGACTCCGGCGGCCTTCAGCAACCGGGCGAATGTCTGGCTGACCTTCTGGTTGCGCGGATCGAACGAGGCATAGTCGCCAACGAACCACAGATTTTCCGCCGCCTCCTCGCGGATGTCCTTGACCTTGAATTCCAACTCCCGCGTCCAGGCCGACCGTTTGCGGCTGTTTTCGCCAAAGCTGTTGCCGGTGTCGCCGATGGTGCCCAATGTGCTCTGCAACAGTGGGTCCATCGTTCCCTGTTCGATCAGTTGGCGCCGGAGGCGGACGATCAGGGAGGGGTGCTCGATGCCGACGGGGCAGATTTCCTGACAGGCTCCGCAGGTGCGGCAGGCCCACAGGGTGTCGGGTTCGATGATGTCGCCAATCAGCGACTCGCCGCTCGCCGCCACATCGGAACGCCTTTCATTGTATAGGCGTAGATCGAGAATCAAGTCACGCGGACTCAGGGGATACCCAGCCGTTCGCGCCGGGCAGGCTTCATGACAGCGTCCGCACTTTGTGCAGGCGTCGAAATGCAGCATGTCCTTCCAGGAGAAGTCTTCAATGCAGGCGATGCCGGCCGTGCCGCTGTCCTCGTCCTCTTTCGGCAGGCGCCGAAGCGGTTTGGAATCGCGGATCGAGAGCGACCCGAGCACGGAAATGATGTGCTTGGCCTTGTAAAAAGGAATGGCCGCGGTAAAGGCCAGCGCCATGACGCCATGCAGCCACCACAGCGAGGCGCGGATCGTCGCGGCACCCTCAGGGCTCATCCCCAAAGCCGAAAAAAGTAATGCGAGGGCGTTGCCGACCGGCGACCAAGCCGCCCAGGCCGGCTGCTCCATAACCATGCGGACGGCTTCCAGAAAGAACCCGGTGATCTCGATGACGAGAAGAAAAGAAACGAAGCACCAGTCTTCGATCCGCCAGATCGATGCAGTTGGGCGCAAGGTTTGTTCGCCACGGTAGCTGCGCCGGTAGTCCAGCTTGCCGAGATTGAAGGCGCCGCGGCGCCACATCATCAGCCCCAGCCCGAGGACGGCAGCCAGATGGCCGAGGTCGAGCAACAGGCTCGATGCCAGGTAGGACCAGCCTTTCCAGAAGGTGATATCGAACAACGGTTTGAGGATGTCGGTTTCAATGAATATCAGCGAGGTGCCGATGAACCCGAAGAAGAATCCGAGGAAAATGCCGGCATGCGCCAAGCCGGCATAGGAATCGCGTCGGCGCAGGGTGCGATGACTGAGCACATCCGTAACCATGCGCTGGACCCCGGCGACCAGATCGACCGGTTGCGGCAGGGCGCAGCCGCGCCGATACCTTGCGATGTGACGCCACACGCCCCAGGCGAAGGCCGCCATGGCGGCAATGCCGAAGGCGTAAAAGACGATCAGTTCAGAGGTTTCAAGTCTCCAGAAGACTTCGCGGGTTTCCACCTGAAAATCCTGTTCTCCGAACGAGGCCCTAGGACCCGAAGCTCCGCCGACGAGAGCCGTCTCTTAACCCTGGCCTTGGCGAGATGACGCGGTCGCCAAGAAAAAAGTGTCGCGACGCCCCACCGGACAAAAGAGGTGGGAAGGGCGGCGCTCCAAGATTCTGGGAACACCGCCCGTCGTCGCGACAGGGCAGGGAGTTCTAACCCAATGTTTCGCGATCGCTGAGTTTGGGGAAGGTTTCCTCGCCCCAAATTTGGCGTTCGCGGATCCAAGGTTGCGCATACTGCGGGTTTGAGGATTCGAATTCGCGGGCAATGCGGTGGCCGTCGAAGATGGCATCGGCCAGCAGGCGCGGCGCAAAACAGTCGCCCGCCTGATAGATGCCGCCAATGTCGTTGCCGTCCCATTCGTCCTTGCGGGCCCGCAGTTCGCGATAGAGTCCATTGTTGGGAATGCGGCCAGTGGCGACCACAAGGGTGTCGAAGGACAGGTCGATGGTGTGGGTTCCCTCGTCACGCGGCATGGCACCCTTCGTCGGGCCGGAGTGACGTTTGTAGCCGTCGCGATAGAGATTGAAGAGCGTGACCTTGCCCTCGACCACTTGCTCGGCCCAATGCGAAGTCATCTCGTGAATGCCCTTTTCGTGCAGCATGCGATGCAGGTTGGGGGCCTCCAGCGTGAAGTGGGTATAGGGGGCGATGCCGCCAAGGCCGGTCACGATGGTGACCTCCTTGCCTTGATCGCGCAGGTATTCGGCGATGGAAACGCCGGTGAAGTAGCCGTCCATTTCAAGCACGACAACCTTGTCGCCGACCTGCTTGCCTTCCATCAGGACCTGTTCAGGCGTCGCGATGTAGGGCAGGGCGGCATCGACCCCTGGAATCGGATCGTGGGTCACGCTGTTGGTGCCGTCGGTCGCCCAATGCGAGCCGGTGGCTATGACCACCTTCTCTGCACCATAGTCGAGGACGTCATCCGCCGTCATCTTGCCGACGCCGGTATGCACTTCGACGTTCTTCAGCTTGTCGAGTTGAATTTGCCGATAGGTCGTCAGCCGGCCCCATTCCGACAGGCCCGGGTATTTAACGACCTTGCGAACACGGCCGCCGATCTCGCCGTCGGCCTCGCGCA
>JAJFIE010000136.1 GCA_021775275.1 Rhodospirillales bacterium
ATCGGGGATACATAATTCGGCCGTGCAGGTATGTTTGCCTATCTTAACACCCGACGGTTTCCCCGGTGTTGCGTTCAGGCGCGCTATGGTTTGCTGGGGCACGTCGATGGTCCGAACATGGGCTCATGAAAGTTAGGCACAATTTTACGTGCCAATATGCTAACATACCATCACAATCTGACGGCACTATGACCTGTCGGAGTGACTCGTATTGATGGGCAGGGGATCATGCGGATACATCAGCGCGACCTCACGGATGCGCAAAAAAAAACCATCGAGACAGCTATAAATGAGCTGGAACACGACCGGCAGGGGCGGGTCTGTGGTTCACATTGTAAAATGGTCTGTACGTCGTGCGGCGCCACGCAATGCCAGTGCCAGTGTAGTGCCGAGTGTCCGGCAATTCCTGCCCACCTTTCCAGTGATCCGGAAAAATACCCTATTGAGGAGACCATCGCGCCACTGGTGTTTGAGATGCATCGTCTGGGGGTTATCGAACCATGCTGGTCATGCGAAGGCCATAACGGTCTGGATGGCAAACTCTGGAAGCGGCCCGCTGTCTGGTTCTACTGTGACGACGTGACCCATTTGCGCCTGTTGGCCGATGTTGTCGAGGGACTGTTTGTAGCCCGGAAACTTAACTTCCAGTGGCAGATCAGGATCACGTATTCTGACGTGGAATGCCCCGATACCGTTTTCGCCCTGGAACCGGAACGACGCAGACTTGCCGATGCGAAACTTGTAAGCATGCACGAAGACATCCGGATTCTGACAGAAAACCTGTATGATATGGTTCATGAGCACGCCAGGCGTGTTAAAAATACACTGTAAGAATTGCCCGGATTGATTCCCCATCGGCCATCCGCTATACGGGGCATAGGCATCACTTAAGTCACGCCAAGGGCATTCCATATGACAGTTCTGGTCACAGGAGCCGCCGGTTTTATCGGCTTTCACACCACACGCGCCCTGTTGGCGCGTGGCGACAGCGTGGTTGGTATCGACAATATTAATGACTACTATGATCCTGCACTCAAGGAAGCACGCCTTGCCATCCTGCAAGAAAGTGACAGGTTTGATTTCGAGAGGGCCGACATCGCCGACAAGGATGCCGTGGCGGCGTTGATCGCACGGCGCAGTGATATTGATCGCGTGGTTCATCTGGCGGCCCAGGCAGGGGTCCGGTACTCGCTGATCAATCCTTATGCGTATATGCGGACCAACCTGGACGGCCATGTGGTCCTGATGGAAGCCTGCAAGAAGCTGCCGAACCTGCGTCACTTCGTCTATGCTTCGTCGTCATCCGTTTACGGGGCAAACACCAAGCTGCCGTTCAGCGTGTCGGACCCGGTGGAGCATCCCGTATCGCTTTACGCTGCGACGAAACGATCCATGGAATTGTTGAGCGAGAGTTACGCGCGAATGTTCGCCCTGCCATTAACGGGATTACGGTTTTTTACCGTGTACGGCCCGTGGGGTCGCCCTGACATGGCGGCTTTTATCTTCACAAAAAAGATTTTGGCGGGTGAGCCCATTCCGGTCTTCAATAACGGCGACATGAGCCGGGATTTCACCTTCGTCGAAGATATTGTGCGCGGTATCATTGGGTGCCTGGATGGTCCTGCACAACTGGTTGATGGCAAGCCACCGCACCGGGTTTATAATATTGGCAACAATAAGTCTGAAAAGCTGATGGATTTCATAGCCATTCTGGAGCAGGCATTGGGCCGGAAAGCACAAATTGATTTTCAACCCATGCAACCGGGTGATGTGAGGGAAACCTATGCGGATATAGAGGCGACCCGCCGGGACTTCGGCTTTGAGCCGAGCACCGGTATTGCCGAGGGTATTCCTCGCTTCATTGACTGGTACCGCGAATTCTACGACGTTAAATAGTCCTATCTCAATTTTATCCGCCGCCCGAAGAACTGCCGGATGGCAATCGGAGCCAATTGCGTGGCTGATCGTCCCTCCCTCCGTCATGTGATATTGCTGCTCTTGCTGGCGATAATATGGAGCTCTGCGTTCACCACCATCAAGGTGGCGGTCTCAACCATACCGCCGCTGACTCTGGTGGCGGCACGAATGGTTGTCGCCATCATCCTGCTTTACGCGGTGTTGCGTCTCAAGGGTATGCGATTACCGACCATGGGGCGTGAATGGACTGCCTTTTTCCTGTTAGGTCTGACCAGCAATGCCATTCCATTTTTTCTCATCAGTTGGGGTGAGGTCGGCATCGATAGCGGTAAGGCGGCAATTCTCATGGCGATCATGCCGTTGATGACAGTAGGCCTGGCTCATTTTTTTACCGAGTCCGACCGCATGACGCTGACGAAGTTTTTAGGGTTGGTAATCGGTTTCAGTGGCATTGTTGTGCTCGTCGGGCCAGGTGCTTTAGCGCACCTGGGTGAGAGAACAATTTTCGAGCTGGCGGTGGCAGGAGGTGCGATATTCTACGCCATTTCGGCGGTCCTCGCCCGGCGGTTACCGTCCGGCGGTGATCCCCTGCAACGAGGAACAGCGGTCACCTTGTGTGCCGCCGTGCAAATGGTGCCAGTCAGTCTGATCATGGATGCGCCGTGGGCATTATCGCCATCGGCGCCATCATTTATCAGTGCACTCTATCTTGGCATTTTCCCCACAGGTATCGGCGCGATCATCTATTTTCACCTGATCGCAGAGCGCGGCACCACGTTTTTCGCCCTGATCAATTACATCATCCCGTGTCTGGGTGTCGTATGGGGTGTGACATTCCTGGGTGAAGTGCTGACAGTACAGGCGCTCACCGCGCTGGGGATTATTTTGGGTGGTGTGTTCGTTGCCAATCTGTCCTTTGGACGTCAGCGATAAAGCGCTTCCAACCGGTCACCATAGCGTGCTTTCAGAACATGACGGCGGACCTTCATGGTCGGTGTCATTTCGCTGTTATCAATAGTGAAAGCTTCATCAGCCAGAAGGAAGTGGCGAACCTTTTCGAGGTTGGAGAGAGAAGCATTCACCCGGTCGATAACCGCACTAATGGCGGCGCGCAGTTCTGAATCGGTTTCATGTTTTCCGGTGTCACGAGTCCAGTCAGCGATCCATGCATCATCCGGTACAATCAGGGCGACCAAATGCGGATGCTTGTCGCCATAGACCATGGCCTGGCCGATTTCCGGCTCTATGCAGAGTACGCCTTCGATCCGCTGGGGCGCGATATTGTCGCCACCTGAATTGACGATGATATCTTTTTTGCGGTCCGTGATCATCAACTGGGCATCTTCATCGAAGCCGCCAATATCGCCTGTATGCAGCCAGCCATCGATAATGGTCTTGCGGGTGGCTTCCTCATCTCGCCAATACCCCTGCATGACCAGCTCGCCCCGGCACAGGATTTCCCCGTCTTCGGCAATACGCACTTCTGTATTTCTGACGATGGGGCCAACCGTGTGCATTTTTGCACTGGCGGCTCGGTTAACCGAAATCAACGGTGCACTTTCGGTCTGACCATAACCCTGTAGGATGCGCAGGCCCAGGGCCGTGAAAAACACACCAATGTCGGGATTGAGAGGTGCGCCACCTGACACCAGCGCCTTGAGCCGCCCACCGAAACGGGCGCGTACCTTGTCGCGAACCAGTTTATCGAGCACCCGGTCCATAAGACCTTCCATCGGGCTCAGACTGGATGGGTTGCGATAACGCTTGGCGCCGAGCGCGTAAGCCTTGTTGAAAAGTTTCTCCTTGATGCCGCCCTGTTTCGTGATGCCCCGGGTGATGCGCCGATGCAGAGTTTCATAGAGCCTCGGCACCGCTGTCATGATGGTGGGGCGAGCCTCAATCATATTATTCCCGAGCGTCTCGATTCCCTCGGCGTAATAAATTTCTGCACCGATAGCTATGGGGAAGAACTGACCGGCCATATGTTCATAAGAATGTGACAGCGGCAGGAATGAGAGAAATACATCGTCACCCAAACCGATTTCGCGCAGCGCATCCTCGGCCCCGGTGCAGTTATGCAAGATGGCCCCGTGATGCAGCATGACGCCCTTTGGCAGGCCACCGGTACCGGAGGTGTAGATGATGCAGGCGGTTCGATCCCGTCCCCAGGTGGCGGCGAGCGCGACGATATCATCGGTTCTGTCTTGACCGCTTTCCACGAGGGTGCCCAATGACAGACCTGTATCCAGATCATCGTCAATACAGATGACCAGCGATGTGTCAGCGCAATCCGCCACGGCGGGCAATAATGCTTTGGCCAGGCGGGCAGTTGAAACAATAACGGCGCGTGCACCACTATCACCCAGAATGTGGCGGTGATCATCCGTGGTGTTGGTGATGTAGGCCGGGACAGTGATCGCGCCGATGGACATGATGGCTATATCGGCGATTAGCCAGTCCGGCCTGTTTTCAGATACCAGAACTACACGGTCACCGGGCTCAATCCCTTGGGCCAGCAGGCCACGCGAAATGTTCATGCAACGGTCTGCTGCCTGTCGCCAGCTCAACGGCGTATAGGTACCGTCTTTCTTTTCCCACAGGAATTCCTTGTCACCCAATCGTGCGGCCTGTTCGAAAAACATGGTGACCAGATTTGGCCAGTAGGTAAACTCTTGTGGCATTCGGGAGTGTCTCCTGTTTTCGTCTCGTGGACCGTCATCTATAGCCATAAATTCGCCATCTTAACGCATGACTTTTCGCTGCGTGTACCTATCTTTACTGAAATACCAAATGAATATGACAAGGGAGCACCCAAGCGTGCAACAAACCATCTCAACACCGGATACCAAAGACGAGTTGCCTGCATGGGATCTGTCCGATCTTTATAGCGCACCGGACGCACCAGAACTGGATCGTGATTTAACCGATGTGGCCAGCACCGTTGCTGCATTTGCCGCGCAATACAAAGGGAAAATCGCCGACATGGCGCCCGCACGGTTTGCCGGGGCGATCCGGGAATTTGAACAAACGTTGCAGACGTTGCACCGCATTGCGAGTTACGCGCAGTTGCTCTACGCCGCCAATGTCAGTGATCCGGAAACTGGTAAATTTTACCAGACCATCCACGAAAAAGTGACGGATATCTCCACGGATACCCTGTTTTTTACACTGGAAATTAATCGCCTCGACGATCAGGCG
>JAJFIE010000137.1 GCA_021775275.1 Rhodospirillales bacterium
TGTCCGACGGTGATCAGCCGGGCCTTGAGCGGCAGGCCGTCAATCCACACACCATCCATGGTTTCCGCAATGACCGTAACGGGCACGAAGACCACCTGATCACTCTCGTCGATGATCTTGACGCCGAGTTGACCTTCGCCACTGAGCGTCAGCACCGCAGGTGAAATCCGGTGCGCCATGACGGATTCTGTCAACAGCATTACCTCCGCCGTCAACCCCTGAGGGATACCGAATTCGCTATTGGCGACTTCAATCTCAACCCGAAAGGTCCTTGTCTCGTCGCTGCCGCTTCGTGACACAAAAGTAACGCTTCCTGTGCGTTCGAGTCCGTTGGCGAATTGCATCTGCGCCTGTTGGCCAATCCGGACCTGTGCAACCTGTCGTTCGCTGACTTCTGTCGTTACGGTGATCGGATCAAGGTCCACCAATTGCGCCACCACATCGCCGACCCGAACAAGATCGCCGATCTCACGGGGACTTTCTTCGATAATTCCGGCGAACGGTGCGCCAATGCGGGTGCGCGCGATATCGAGTCGAATGGCGCGTAGCGCCGCCCGTGCAGATTCCAGCGCAGCAAGTTCTTCGGCGACCGTTACCTCGGCGCTGAATTGTTTTTTCGCAAGCGCCTGAGCCCCGTCATAACCAATTTCCCGATACCTGACTTCTGCTTCGGCCTGCGTCAGTTTTGCTTGACGATCATCCATTGCCAGACGGACAACGACAGCGCCTTTTTCCGCTGCCTCGCCTTTTTCTATATTGATTTCAACCACACGACCGCCCGTTTCCGCCCGGATATCCACGAACCGGTCCGCTTCAGTCCGTCCGAACAGCGTAAGCTCCTTAACGTGCGTAGTTGCCGTGCTATCAGCGACGCGAACACGGGGGCGTTGCTCTTTGAAAGCGGATTCCGTACCGGATGATGCATTCGCCATGGCCCCTTCATCCGGCGCCGTGGTTGTACTCGCGCTTTCGTCGGTGTACAGGCCGGATGCAATCCACACCCCGGCAACCACGGCAATGCCCACGGCAATCAGTGTTGCCCGTCTCATGCGCCACCCCCCTGAACAGGGTCTGCCTTCGGTGACCTCCCGGCCTCGACACCGGCGATGAAGCGCGCGCGGTTATCGCGCAGGAATTCCCCAATGGACTGATAGAAATGCATGCCGAATTCACGCACGAACGCCTGTCCCGCAGGAATGTCGCCAGAGACGCCACCAGGAATATCGCCACCCGTCAGGTTTTTCATTTTTTCAATGTTACGCTCGAAATCAGCCAGATACAGGTCATACACATCTTCAAGATGCTGCGGACTCACGTAAGGGGCAAAAAACAGCGTAACCAGAAATTCCGACCGGATTTTGTCATCTGCCGGAACATGGGAAAGATCGTCCGTCAGGTGCTCGCGGCCCGATGGCGTCAGCGCATAAATTTTCTTGTCAGGTCGACCGTCCTGAGATTCAGCCCGGCATGTGACAAGCCCCTCACCCAAAGCCTTGTTCAGCGCCGGATAGATAGAGCCAAACCCGGCCTGAAAAAAATGACTGAAAGGGCCATCCTCAAAATAACCCCTGATCTCGTATCCCGTGGCGTCACCAAATGTCAGAATGCCAAGGCACAGCGTTTTCACGTCCATATCCGTCGAACTCCGATCTAAGGCGCGAAATCCATCGCACCGAATATATTAAGGTTCGATATATATCAATTCGATATATATAATCAATACAGATAATCACATGGCCGCTATGGCATGGCTGCATGGCCGCGCCACATCATGCATCATTGCCATTCACATCCCGGCCTGAAGTGCTCAGGTAAGGAATATCACGCATCCATTAGATAGGTATTTATTGACAAATAAGGACATATATGGTACGTTCTCGATTCCAACGATTGCTCTTTAACATTGTGAAGATGAAATCTCACGCCGAAACTCTACGACTTGGCGGGATGAAGAAATTTCACCACCGAGGCACAGAGACTCGGAGAAGTGAAAAACAAGAGACAGAAATATTTCCTTTATTACTGAAGCGCCAGGGCTGCGGCGTAAAAGGCTTCTCTGCGCCTCTGCGTCTCGGTGGTTCACTTGACCTTTTTGGCGCACGTTCGGCGCCCCGGGACCGGATTATGGAAAATACCCGAAAATTACATAAGTCTACAAAAGTAGACAAAAAATGTAGACAGAATGTAGACTTTTGTAGACATCGTGTTTTCAAGAAATGCGCCTAACACCCTGATCCCATTTATCTTTTTGTGATTTTCCATAAGACGGAAGGGAAAAAGTGAACAAAAGTAAACAAATGTCTACATTTTGAATAAAATCAATAGCTTACAGGGCCGCCAAAAACGGCGATCAATGGCATGAACTGGCTGGCGCTTCTGCTCTGCTCACATGTCTAACTGTTCGGGTAAACCGGGATGTCTTTAGGCGTCAGCAAATGGTGTCTCGCCAGTTCGCCGTATGAGCGGAACATGAAACCACCATTGCGTTCCAGAATTGCTTCGCGGTCGGCGCGGTAAAGTGTTGGTAACCAGTACCACGGAACATCAGGCCGTTCATGATGGGGGACATGGAAGTTGATGTTGAGAAACAGCAGGCTCCAGAACACACTGCCCTCGACAACAGCAGTCCGGTGGGCCGGAATATCCGAAGGGCGGTGCTCATTGAATGAGCGGATCAGGATAAGCGAGATGGCAGGATAGGCAATGCCGATAGCGTAGTACCAGGCCGCAATGCCCATATAACGGTCCAGTGCGTAGAGCATGCCAGCCGCCATGATCCCGTGAAAAACCCAGCCCGGCAACCGCGAAAAGTCGCCTTGGGCAAGCAACCGGAATTCAGACAGTCCGAAGCGGATCAGGACAATCATCGGGCCTATTGTCACCCGCCCCAGCAATGTGTTGTTGATGCGCAGGAACCCGCGCCGCACAGGACACAGGTTCGCCCAGTCCTGTTGCAGGAAATAATATGATTCCGGATCTTCCGCAGGCAGCGTCAGATTCGCCACCCGATGATGCAACAAATGACTTTCCCGGTAAACATGGTACGGCATCCACAGACCAAGTGGCGCCCAGCCAAGCAGGCTGTTGAACCACACAGACCGGGTCGGATGACCGTGCAGTAATTCGTGCTGCACACTGCCATGCCATGCAACGATCACCGCACCTAAGGGACAGAAAATCCACCATGGCATATCGGCGCCGACAACCATCAGCATGCCCCACGCCATGTAAACCATAACCACGACCAACCAAGTCGGTAATTCCAGTAGGTCCCAAGTAGACCGCTTGGCGGTATCGTTCAACAGGTGCCCCCGTTATTCAAAAACTGGCATTCACAAACTGGCATTCAAACAACCGGTCGTGGGTGCTCTCGATTTGAAATCACCCACTATGAGTTAAATTTTACGATCGATGGCTGTGAAAACAAGGCGATTGTTGTAACATTTTTACACAATATGTCGTGTTTCCTAACTTTACGTTATAGTATACAACGAACTTCCATTGCTAACGAGGCGTCACCATGGACCGGCGGGAACTTAACCTGTTATTCAGAACACGCCTGGCCAAGGCAATGACCCGCGCCGATATCAATCAAACCAATCTGGCGGCGCAGACCGGCATTGATCGCTCCACCCTGTCGCAACTGCTATCCCAGCAAATGGATCGCCTGCCCCGGGCTGATACCGTGGCGGCGCTGGCGACAGCCTTGCAGGTCAGTCTCGACTGGCTGCTCGGGTTAAGCCACGACGATACGCTGGGCGCCGACATTCGTACGGATGGCCTGGAAATCACCACCAGTACCGGCGCGCCCATTGAGGAAAGCATCGCCCAGTGGTTTGACGAGGCATTCGGCTACAAAATCCGCCATGTTCCGACCTGCCTGCCGGATTTAATGGCGACGGATGCGGTGGTGCACTATCAGTATGGAAGGTCGGTGGGGAAATCCGCCGATCAGGTCATTGCAGAAACAACCGGGCGGCTTGAGCACGTCAGGTTACCCGAAACAGATGTGGAAATCTGCATGCCGGTACAGGCAATCCGAATGTTTGCGCGGGGCGAGGCGCAGTGGGCCGGGCTTGGCGAAGATGCCCGCCGGGCTCAACTGGACTATATGTCGACCCTGGGCAATGAGTTGTATCCAGGCCTGAGGTTATATTTCTATGACATCCAGACCCACTATTCGGTTCCCTATACAATATTTGGAAACTTGCGCGCCGCAGTCTATATGGGCCAAATGTATTTCGTCTTTAATACGCACGAACACATTCGTGTGCTGAGCCGTCATTTTGACTCACTCATCCGTGCGGCGGTAATTCAGGCGCCGGATGTCAGCCGCTATCTGGCGTCATTAAGAGATTCAATCGGTGAGGACTGACTAAAATGAGTGAACAGAAAAACGAAACAGTGCGGGCGTCAGCATCCTGTCTCTGCTCGGGCGTGGTTTTCGAGGTGCACGGGCCGTTACGTCAGGTCGTCCACTGTTACTGTTCGCAGTGCCGCAAGACCCATGGTCTTATGGGGCCCTATACGCAGGCACGGCTTGAGGACGTGGTTTTTACCTCTCAGGCGACGCTGAAATGGTATCAGTCATCTGATCATGCGCGGCGGGGATTTTGCCAGGACTGCGGCGCCAGCCTGTTCTGGCAACCGCATGATGGCGACATGATCAGCATTTCCGCCGGTGTCATTGATCCACCCACCGGACTGCGCGTTGTCGGCCATATCTATGTTGACCACATGTCGGACTTTGGCGCCTTGCCGGACGACGGCCTGCCGCGCTTCGCCACCACATCGGCAGGCAAACTGGATGGAGACCTCTCTAATTGAGTGATACCGCCACAATAATTCGCCTACCCTCGGCAACCCGGCCTGCATCCCTGCCCATGTACATATTGCCGGAAATGGAAGGCGCGGCGCGTATCTGGTGGCGAGGGCTGGCGCGGCATCTGCGCGAGGCCGGGGTCGAGCGTGTTCCTGATCGACTGGATGAGCCGGATGATCTTCTGGTGCATTGGCTGGACGATGATTTGTTATTCAGCCAGACCTGTGGTTACCCGTTGACCCATGTCCTGGACCAGCGGGTCTCGTTGATTGCGACGCCGGTCTATGATGCGCCCGGTTGCGACGGTGCGATGTACCGGAGCATGATTGTCGTTCGGGATGATCTGCACGTTGCTTCACTGGATGACCTGCGGCAATGCGATGTGGCCATCAACAGTTGGGATTCCCAATCCGGGTTCAATGCCCTCCGCGCCCGACTGGTTCCACTGACCTCACCGGGAGAACGTTTTTTTGCCCGCACACTGATCACCACCAGCCACCGGCGTAGCATCGCCGCAGTGCGTTCCGGCGAGGCGCAATGTGCCGCGATCGATGGCGTCACCCTGGCCCTGTTCCAACGCCACAGGCCGGATGATATTGCCGGACTGCGTATTCTCGACCAGACCGACGCCGCACCGGGCCTGCCCTACATCACACGGAAAGATATAGGCGCCGAGGGGCTTGATGTTCTCCGAACTGGCCTGTTTTCAGCCCTTGCCGATCCTGCTCTGGCTGACGCCCGGGCAGATTTGCTACTGAGTGGCGCGGCGCTTGTTGAGTGGGATGCCTACGACATTATCCGCGATATGGAGACTGCCGGTAAGGAGGTTCTGCTTTAGCTCCACGGATAGGGACTGTTGGAGACAGGGTGCAACCTGCCTTCGGCGAATCGTGAGAAGCGGAACGGCTCAAGCAATGCAGCGCCCTTGCCCATGATGTCGTCGGCGACCAGGGCGCCAACACCGATCATCTTGAAACCATGGTTGGAGTCGGCGATGAAGTAGGCGTTTTCGTGAAACCGGTCAAACACCGGGAAACTGTCGGGCGTGAAGGAGCCAATGCCACCGGAAGGTTCCTTGCCAAACTTGCCGCTCTGCCCTTCAAAACGCTTCTGACAGTGGGCCAGCGCCGAGCACCACATGTGGGCGAACTCAGGCCCGACCACGAAATCCGGGCTCTCGGGTCCATAAGGATCAACGGCGACTTTATCCGGGTCCTGCTCAACCGGAAATGGCATGGCGCCACCCTGCACACCGTTGAAGTGGAAGTCCGGCTTATAGTAGATGCCCCACGGCTCATCGGTGATCAGCGAACCATCCACGTCGGATATCAACGGCGCATCCGTGTCCACATGAATCACCGGCGGCATGCCACCTTCGTTGTTTTTCAGGAAGTTAGGATCAACGCCCAGGGTGCCTTCCTGTAGGCTCCAGTAAATCCACATGGGAACATTATGAATGGTCCCGTCCGCACCTTTGACATCAATGGTTTTCGGCAGCTCCATCATATCCCAGACCTGCTTGGCCCACGGCCCGACACCGATGATGAGTTGCTCGCACTCGATCACGCCCTTGGAGGTCTCGACGGCAGAAACGGATTTTCCGGAATACTGGAATCCCTTGACCTCGACACCGGACATGATGCGTGCGCCGACGCTTTCGGCTTTTTCCGCCAGCCCATACATGGCCTTGGTGTTGTTGGCGTAACCGCCTTTCTTTTCATGCAATACCGACGTGATGCCCTTGGCCTGCCAGTCGTCGAAAACACCCTTCATGTAGGTGGTGCAATCGGCTTCGCCTTCAATGAAGTCAGACTCGTAGCCAATGGCTTTCTGTTGTTGATAGATTTCCGCAACATCGGCATGCATGCCTTCATGGCTGATTTGCATGTAGCCGACTGCATTGTACGAAAATGCTTCCGGATCGCTTTCCCACACCGAAACACTGTGCGCCATCAATTCGCGCATGGCCGGTTGGTAGTAGTTGTTGCGCACCACGCCGCAGGCAATGCCGCTGGCGCCCGAGGCAATCGCCGACTTGTCGATAATCAGGATGTCGCACACCTCGTCGGTATTGCGAACGTCCTTGCCTTGTGCCTGCAAATGCTTGCCAAGGTGCCATGCCGTAGACAGGCCGTGAATGCCGGCTCCAATAATCAGGTATGTCGCGCGCGTCGGGAAAGCCATGAAGTCGTTCCTTTACCATCGTCCCCGGTTCCGTCGGACCATCCGCGCGGGAACCTGTGGGTATCCAATTTGATAAGGGAAATGTGCGCCTGTTGGAAATGGAACCATAGGTTTTTAGCGACTCCGATTTCACCAAAAACGACTATTCGGTTAAAATCTCTCGGCTAAAATCTAGGCTAAAACCCAATAAACCGTGCGACGTTATAAAGAGCCGCGCCGCCGATGACGAGCCAGGTTCCCATGACGCCGAGGAAGCGCCCGACCGACTGACCGGTGGAGACGCCAAGGCCGTAGACGTGAAACAGACGCGCGCCCACCAAAACCAAGCCCATAGTGTGCATAAGCTCAGGTTCCGCATCGTTCAACTCGGCCAATATCATCAGGATCAGCGCCAGAGGAACGTATTCGGTGAAGTTGCCGTGGATACGGATGGCCTTACCCAGTTGCGGATCTCCACCATCAAACAGGCCAATTTTTGCCCGATAACGGTTCAGAATCACATGGGCGCTCAACGGAAGAACAAAGAGCCCAAGAATACCGGCATACAGCCCCGTGATTGCGACGTTTTCGAGTGCCATTTTTCCGTTGCCCTTTCTTGGCCTTTCCCTGAGTTCTCTAATGATGGTGAGGCAATAGGCCGGGGGGGTCAAGGCGCGGATCAATCTTTCGGTAATGGAACATCCGGCACCCAGAGATAGCCATCGTCATCAAGCAGGTAAACTTCGCGCAACCCGTGAGGCTTGTCCATGGAACCAGCCAACACCGTGCAGCCTCGCTCATTGGCCCGGGCCTCGGCCAAATCGGGGTCGCAACCATGCAGACGCAGTTCAACACCAATGCCACGCGGGATGTCAGGATTCAGGCTGCCCGACAGGGGATGATTGTTGTAGGTATGATCGGTGTGCAACATCCACTCGGCGTCATATCCGCGCAGCACGGCGAAATCCGCATCTGAATACACGATTTCCGCCTGCAACACATCGGTCTGGAAAGCCAATGCGCGGTCCATATCCCGGACCAGAATATTGACGCCGAAACCCTTTAATGAACGCCCGTAATCGTCCGCGGGCATCCAGGGTTCGCCCTCACGCGCTTTCATTGTGTCTGGCCCTCCATCATACATTGGAATCGGGGAAACTGACCTTACGTTTTTCAATGAATTCGCATAATGCTTCATCGACGCCCGGGTCTATGGCCGGCGCCTCATAGGATGCGAGCATTTCCTTGTAGATCTTGTTGGCGCGCTGTGCGGCATCGAGCGCCCCCTCCGATTCCCATTGCTCGAATGAATTGTAGTCAGCAACCTTGGATGAATAGAACCCGTTTTCAAAGTTCCGTCGGGTGTGGGCGCAACCGAGGTAGTGATTACCCGGTCCAACCTCACGAACGGCATCCATAGCCTGTCCTTCATCGCTTAAATCGATTCCCTGGGACAGTTTCTGCATCATCCCAAGCTGATCCGCATCCATGATGAATTTCTCGTAACTGGATGACAAACCGCCTTCAAGCCAACCTGCGCCATGCAGGACGAAGTTCACGCCACACATGACCGTCGGCCAGATAGACTGTGCACTCTCATACGCCGCCTGTGCATCGGGAACTTTTGATGTGCAGAGCGAGCCACCGGAGCGGAAAGGAATACCCAGCCTGCGCATAAGCTGCGATGCGGTGCTCACCACAATGGTTGGCTCGGGCGTGCCGAAGGTGGGCGCGCCTGATTGCATGGACATGGAACTGGAAAACAGCCCCGCCACCACCGGCGCGCCGGGGCGGATGAGCTGCGTTAGCGCCGTGCCTGCCATGGCTTCCGCCAACGCCTGGGCCAGGGTACCCGCAGGTGATACCGGTCCCATGGCGCCGGAAATAATGAACGGCGTAACGATACAGGCCTGATTATTGCGGGCGTATACCTTGAGCGCCGCCAGCATGGTGTCGTCAAAGGTCATCGGTGAGTTGGCGTTGATCAGGCTGATGCAAACCGTATTCTGATCAACGAAATCCTCGCCAAACAGGACCTTGCACATATCCACGGTGTCCTGTGCGCGCTCACCGGCCGTGACAGAGCCCATGAACGGTTTATCCGAATACCGCATGTGGGAATAGACCATGTCGAAATGACGCTTGTTCACGGGCAGATCAACAGGCTCGCAGACCGTGCCGCCCGAATGATGAATATAGGGCGACATGTAGGCCAGCTTCACAAAATTCCGGAAGTCATCAATGGTGCCGTATCGGCGGCCTTCATCGAGGTTGCGAATGAAGGGAGGACCGTAAACAGGGGCAAATACAGTATTGCCGCCGCCTATTTGAACATTACGCGCAGGGTTGCGTGCATATTGGGTGAACTCGCGAGGCGCTGTTTTCAGCAGCTCGCGCAACATGCCCTTGGGAAACCGCACACGTTCGCCGTCAACATCAGCCCCGGCATCTTTCCAGATACCCAGGACTTCTGCATCATCACGGAACTCGATACCGATTTCCTGTAAAATGGTGTCAGCATTGTTCTCAATGGTGACAAGGCCCTCTTCACTGCAAAGTTCCAGATAGGGAATCTTGCGTGAGATATAGGGTGCAGCCTCGACCTTGGCTCCCTCGCGTAGCGCCCTTCGCGCATCACGTCCGCCACCCCGGTTCCGCCGACCACCTTCTGCAACGTCGTTCATTGTTTTCTCCCGATCAAACGGTCCAGGATCGCACTATGAAATATATGGGGAAATATATGGGATATGCGCCCCGATCCGGAATTGCCCAGTGAATTTATCCCCTGATTGCTTCATGTACCGAACCTCACCATTAACCACTGCTCCACAGTCGTCCCAAAGTAGCCCAAGAACGCCACGTCACTGTGTCATAGCCAGTATGTCTTATATAGGCGTGTTTGCGATACCGTTTGTCGCAAAATTGCTAGCAATGCCCTGTATCGCACCGTACATTCCGCCGTCGCTTTAATATTTTTCGTGGGTGGATATCTATGAAGGTTCTTATACCAGTGAAGCGCGTTATTGACGCGAACATCAAGGTTCGGGTTAAGGGCGATCAATCGGGCGTTGAAACCAACAACGTCAAGATGGCCATGAACCCGTTTTGTGAAATCGCCGTAGAAGAAGCAGTGCGGATGAAAGAGTCCGGTGCTGCGGAAGAGATTATTGCAGTAACGGCAGGGCCGTTGCAATCGCAGGAAACTCTTCGCACGGCACTGGCTATGGGTGCTGACCGCGCCATCCTCATCGAAACAGATGAGGTGTTGGAACCTCTTGCCATCGCCAAACTTCTAAAAGCCGTGGTTGCAAAAGAAAACCCGGGCATGGTCATCATGGGCAAACAGGCCATCGATGGCGATAACAACCAGACCGGCCAGATGCTGGCCGCCATGCTGGGTTGGTCGCAAGGTACTTTTGTTTCCAAAATCGAGGGCTCGGGCGAGACCATTAACGTGACCCGCGAGGTGGATGCAGGGCTTGAGACGGTTACGCTGAAGATGCCGGCGGTTGTCACCGTGGACCTGCGTCTCAACGAGCCGCGTTATG
>JAJFIE010000138.1 GCA_021775275.1 Rhodospirillales bacterium
TACTACACGTGTCTGTCGGGCAAGATGCACTTCGTCGGTCCGGACCAGCTCCACGGATTCGAAGACCGCATCACCACCGATGTCTACCCCGCCGATTTCGCCTGGACACCGGACATGGCCAATCCTCATGACCGCATCGAGGAATGGTATCACAACATGGTCAACGTCATGAATGCGGGCGTGGCGGCGGCGACCCACCAGTTCGACTATGACGAGGAAGTGGGCTTCATGGCAGAGCGGCGTATCTATGAGCTGGCGCGGGAGGCAGAAAATACGCCGTTCTGCCTGATGGCCAGCTTCATCCACCCGCACGACCCTTATGCGACGCGTCAGCGCTACTGGGATCGTTACGACCATGACGCCATTGATCTGCCCCGCACACCTGCCATGGAACGGGGTGATCTGGACCCGCACAGCCAGCGTATCTTCGACGGCATCGCCCGGGACGAGTTCGACATCACCGACGATGATATCCGCAATGCGCGGCATGCCTACTACGGCAATATCTCCTATATCGATGACCAGGTCGGACGTCTTTTGGCGGCGCTGGATGAAACCGGGTTACGCGATAACACCGTGGTGATCTTTACCGGCGATCACGGCGACATGCTGGGCGAGCGTGGCCTGTGGTACAAAATGAGCTTCCTGGAACCGTCCGGCCGGGTGCCGCTGATCATGGCCGGTCCCGGCATTCCGGCGGGCAAACGCATCGCCAGCCCGGTCAGCCATGTGGACATCGCGCCGACCCTGACCGATATCGCCAGCCGGTCCGGCGCAGGAGACATTCCGGAACCCGCCGATCCGCTGGATGGCCGGTCCCTGCTGTCCTTGTTCGACGGGACTGATGCTGATCGAACGGTTTATGGCGAATACACCGGCGAATGCGCGCCCGGCCCCATCTTCATGATCCGTCGCGGCGCCTTTAAATACATCCATTGTGACAACGATCCGGACCAGTTATTCGATCTGGCGAAGGACCCGGATGAGTTGAACAACCTGGCCACCGACCCGAACTTCGCCGAGACCGTCACGGCTTTCGCCGCAGAAGCAGCCGAAAAATGGAACGCCGATGCCATCACCCGGGACGTCATCACCAGCCAGCGCCGCCGCCGCGCTATCCATGCCGGCATGGAAAAAGGCAAACGCACGTCGTGGGACTGGCACCCGCCACGCAATGCCTCCGAAGAATACCTGCGCAGCCATCAGGACGTCTCGGAGACCGACCGCAAGGGCCGGTTCCCCACGCCAGCTGCGCCAAAACCCGCTCGCCCCCGTGTTTAGAGCCTCACCAGCATGCTTCAGTGATCTAAGTCACAGACAGACCTGATATTCTACTGTAGGTGTTTTGGGCGCTTCACCCAAAAATCCGCATTTTGTATGAAACCGCATACCGTGCCTGTAAGGCTCATGCAATTATTCAGGTATGTTCTATCATGTTGAGCGATCACGGTATTTGCAGGGTCCGATATTATTCGAGCGCCCCCTGTGGCGCGATGAATGCCAACGCGGGCATTTGATCGGCTTATTCTTCCTTCTGTGGAAAACAGCAATTATTAATGCACTCAAATACAGTATTTATCTAAAATACGGAAAAATAAGCCCTTTTTAATCTTCCCGGCTCCGGCTATTTCAGGAATCAGGAGGGCGAGTCCGTGCAAAACCTATCAAAAACAATCGGCCGCCACGTCAAACGATTGCGCAAGCAACGTGGCTGGACACAGACCAAACTCGCCGATCAGTTGAATATGTCGTTGGATATGGTGGGCCGAATGGAGCGCGGACAGGCCAGCCCGTCCCTTGCCACCATAGGCTATCTGTCACAGGTGCTCGGCACGCAACCTGAATATTTTCTGGTCGATGAATTCATGCTCCCCGGGATATCAGAGGAACGGGAACAGTGTTACGCCCGGCTCCATGATCTTCTGATCGCCGTCGATGACAGTGAACTGGACTGGGTTGTCAGTATCGTTGATGCCGTGGTGCGCAAACGCAGCGCGTCGTAGCAGTGCCCCTCAACCAAAACTGACGTCGCAGACCTCGTAGGATTTCTTGCCACCGGGGGTGGTAACCTCGACCACATCGCCGATGGTCTTGCCAAGCAGGGCGCGGGCCAGTGGCGCCGTAATGGAAATACGCATCTGGGCGATGTCGGCCTCATGGCTGCCGACCACGCGGTAGGTTATTTCCTCATCCGCGTCCTCGTCATAGACCAGGACACTGGCGCCAAAGCGCACGACGGTGCCGGACATGGTGGACGGATCAATAACCTCCACATGGGAGATCACGCCTTCCAGTTCGGCAATCCGGCCCTCGACAAAGCTCTGGCGTTCCCGCGCCGCATGATACTCGGCGTTTTCCTTCAGATCGCCGTGCTCGCGGGCCGTGGCAATGGCCTTGATGATGGCCGGACGTTCGGTCCCCTTGAGCATCTTCAGCTCCACCTCAAGCGCCGCAAACCCTTCTGCGGTCATCGGGATCTTATCCATAACGAAACTCCGAACTTTCTTCTCATGTAGTCAGCAACAAAAAAACACGGCCACCGACTATGACGATCGGCAACCGATACAAACCTGCCAGAGACAGAATGCTCTAGAAAGTGTCCTTAAAATACGACTGAAGTGGCGCGACATCAAGAGCCCCTTCACGAATGGCCTCAATGCCCGCCACGGCGGCCTTGGCCGCAGTCACAGTCGTGTAGTAGGCGACATTGTGGGTCAGCGCCGTGCGCCGGATGGGAAAGCTGTCGGCGATGGCCTGTGCGCCCTCGGTGGTGTTGATGACAATCTGCACCTCGCCATTGATCAGCGCATCCACACAGTGGGGGCGACCTTCGAGGACTTTGTTGACCCGGGCCACGTCCAGCCCGTGTTCGCTCAGGAATGCCTGCGTACCGCCCGTGGCGATCAGCTTGAAACCAAGCTCCGACAGGCGTTTGGCGATCGGCACGATACTCGCCTTGTCGCGGTTTTTGACCGAGATAAAGACCGTGCCTTCACCGGGCAGCTCCATGCCTGCCGCAATCTGTGACTTGGCATAGGCAAGGGGGAAATCCTTATCGATGCCCATGACCTCGCCGGTGGATTTCATTTCGGGGCCGAGAATAATATCCACGCCGGGGAAGCGCTTGAACGGGAAGACCGCCTCCTTGACCGCCGTGTGGGGCAGGTCCGCCGAATGACCCGAGAGGCCGAAGTCGGCAAGCTTCTCGCCGGCCATGACCCGCGACGCGATTTTCGCCACCGGACGTCCTGTAGCCTTGGCCACAAACGGTACCGTGCGACTGGCCCGGGGATTGACCTCAAGCACGTAAATCACGTCGCCCTTGATGGCGAACTGGATGTTCATCAGGCCAATCACCTTGAGCGCACGGGCCAGCGCCCCGGTTTGCCGGCGCAGTTCCTGCAACATGTCTTCGCCCAGGCTGTGTGGCGGCAGGGAACAGGCGGAATCGCCGGAATGGATACCGGCTTCCTCGATGTGCTCCATGATGCCGGCCACGTAGACCGCGTCACCATCGGCGATGGCGTCAACGTCCACCTCAACGGCATCTTGCAGAAACGAATCCAGCAACACGGGACTATCGCCGGACACTTGAACGGCGGTGTGCATGTAGCGCAACAGACTGGCGTTATCGTGCACGATTTCCATGGCCCGGCCACCGAGCACATAGGACGGTCGCACCACCAGCGGATAACCAATTTCCCCGGCGACGCGGAGCGCTTCTTCCTCGGACCGGGCGATGCCGTTGGCGGGCTGTTTCAGGTCGAGCCGTTTGAGCAGATCCTGGAACCGTTCGCGGTCTTCGGCCAGATCAATGGC
>JAJFIE010000139.1 GCA_021775275.1 Rhodospirillales bacterium
GGTTTCTTCGCTGCGGGCTGTCAGCATAATGATGGGAATGTTGCGGTTTTCCGGCATGGCGCGAACCCGGCGGCAGACATCAATGCCGGATAAATTGGGAATCATCCAGTCGAGGACGATGATATCGGGGGTGCGCTCCTCGATTGCAGCGATGGCTCCTTCGCCTTCGGTTTCCACCATGGTGCTGAAACCGGCGCTTTGCAGGTTGTAACTCAACAACTCCACGAGGGAGGGTTCGTCCTCGACAATCAGAACTGAGGCTTCACTGTTCATTTTTCATCCTCGCCATCACTGACATGGGACGCGGTGGAAACCACGTCATTTTGATCAACAATGGTGTAATGGGCGGCATCGTTTTTGGGTCTGGGGTCGTCCGGGACGGCGCCATGAATCAGGAACAGCAGATTTTCGGCGATGGTGGTTGCGTGGTCGCCAATACGTTCCAGATTTTTTGCAACGAACAGCAGATGGGTGCCGGCCGTGATGGTCCGATGGTCCTCCATCATGTAGGTCAGCAATTCCCGGAACAGGCTTGTGTGCATGGAATCGATTTCCTGGTCGCGAATACGCACATCCTGCGCCAGTTCCGCGTCCCGTGTCAGATAGGCGTCAAGCGCCACCTTGATCTGGGATTGCGCACTTTCCGCCATGCGCTGCACACTTCGGACCGATCCGATGGCGGGCATCTGCGACAGTGCGATGGTCCGCTTCGCGATGTTCTTTGCATAGTCACCAATACGTTCAAGGATGCTGGAGGTCTTGAGTGCGGCAATCACGACACGGAAGTCATTGGCCATGGGCTGACGCCTGATCAGGATGTCGATGCCAAGTTCGTCTATTTCACGCTCGAGGTCATCAAGCCGCTGGTCGGCAGCAGCGATTTCCTGTGCGCGTTCCGCGTCGCGTCGCACCAGTGCATCCACTGCACCCGCCAACTGCCGTTCCGCCAGACCGCCCAGTTCGGCGATCAGGTTGTCGAGTTTCTTTAATTCCTCATCGAATTCCCGGACGATGTGTTGGTGTTCCATGTGCAATCCTTAACCGAAGCGGCCTGTAATATAATCCTGTGTGCGTTGTTCCACAGGGTTGGAAAAAATGTCGGCTGTCGCGCCAACTTCAACCAGTTCGCCCAGATGAAAGAAAGCCGTGCGTTGTGACACCCGCGCGGCCTGTTGCATTGAGTGGGTAACGATGACGATGGTGAATTGTTCGCGCAATTCCCCCATCAGATCCTCAATGCGGGCCGTCGCGATGGGATCAAGGGCGGAGCACGGCTCATCCATCAGGATGACTGTCGGTTGGACGGCAATTGCGCGGGCGATGCAAAGCCGTTGCTGCTGCCCGCCGGAAAGGCCCGTGCCGGGTTCATCCAGGCGGTCAGCAACCTCGCCCCACAGGCCTGCTTTCTCAAGGCTGTGTTTCACCAGATCATCCAGTTCGGATTTGGACGATGTGATGCCGTGAATGCGCGGGCCATAGGCAACGTTATCGTAGATGGATTTCGGGAAAGGATTTGGTTTCTGGAAGACGATACCGACGCGGGCGCGCAGGTG
The DNA here is from genome assembly GCA_021775275.1 of Rhodospirillales bacterium. Classification (GTDB taxonomy): domain Bacteria; phylum Pseudomonadota; class Alphaproteobacteria; order Rhodospirillales; family Casp-alpha2; genus JAJFIE01. Next base: position 1,554 of record JAJFIE010000139.1, read on the forward strand.
AACTACATCCACCTGATCGTCATAGATATCTTCGCCATCCAGCAAAATCTGCCCCGATATCCGGCATCCGTCGATGGTGTCATTCATCCGGTTCATGCATCTGAGGAAGGTGGATTTACCACATCCGGACGGGCCAATCAGGGCGGTCACGCCACTGGCCTGCACATCCAGATCAATACCGAACAGGGCCTGTTTGTCGCCATAGAACACATCGACACCCCTGGTGACGAATGTTGGCCGGGGTGCTTCCTGCGTCACAGGTGATGACGCTGTCATGCTGTTTTCGGACAGTATTTCATCGTCCGTTTTTACATTCATTTGGGTCATGTTCCTGTGTTTCCTACCAACGCCGCTCGAACCGTTTCCGCAAAATGACAGCAAGACCGTTCATCATGATGAGGAAACATAGCAGGACCAGCGTCGTTGCCGATGAGCGTTCGATAAAAGCCCGTTCCGGTGCATCCGCCCAGAGGTAAATCTGAACCGGCAGAACCGTTGCGGGGTCTGTGAAATTGCCTGGAAAATCAACGATGAAGGCAACCATGCCGATCATTAACAGCGGGGCCGTCTCGCCCAGCGCCCGCGCCATGCCGATAATGGCGCCGGTCAGCATGCCGGGCAGCGCCAGGGGCACCACATGATGGGCGACGGCCTGCGCTTTCGATGCGCCAAGCCCCAGGGCGGCCTCGCGAATGGATGGTGGCACGGATTTGAGCGCTGCCCTGGATGCGATGATCACGGTGGGCAGCGTCATCAGCGCCAGCACCATACCGCCGACCAGTGGCGCCGATCGCGGCAGGCCCGCAAAATTCAGAAAGACCGCCAACCCAAGTAACCCAAATACGATGGACGGCACCGCCGCCAGATTGTTGATGTTGACTTCAATGATATCCGACAGGCGGTTCTTGGGCGCGAATTCTTCCAGATAGACCGCGCTTGCGACACCAATGGGGAACGATAGCGCGAGGGTGATGATCATGGTGAAGATAGAGCCCATGATGGCGCCCCAGATACCGGCGAGTTCCGGCTCACGGCTGTCACCGGCGGTGAAAAACGTTTTGTTGAATCCCTGATGAACCAGACCCATGTCCGTCAATGTCTGAACCCAGGCGATCTGCTTGTCGGAAATGCGGCGGTCAGATTCCGGGATATCTGCGGTGATTTGGCCTTTTTTGAATTGGTCCACATCATCCGACATGGGGACGCGAAGAACAATTGTCGTCCCGACCAGGGATGGATCCGACATGGCGTGTTCGCGCAGCTTGAACGCGGCGCCCGGACTGATCAGTCCGGCAAGCTGTTTCTTGTCCCGCCGTTTGGTGACCTCGGGGAACAGGCTGTACATGGCGCGTTTGATATACTTGGGGAAATTTGCATCGCCGATCACGGCGGGATCACCTGAGCCTTGCGGGTCAATCTCGTCGGCAGGCAACGTGATTTCCAGATCAATGGAGGTTTCCGTGAACGCCGGAAGGGCGCTCGAAATAATTGTCCAGAACAGGACCATCAGCAGGGCCAGCGCGATGCCGATGGACGCAATACCGAAAAACCGGAACCGGCGTTCGGCGCGGTTCCGTTTGCCCAGACTGCGCTGAACCGCAGCCATGGCGGTGCTGTTATCGATGGACCGGGTTGGGGCGTTTTGATCATTCATGGGGATCACTCATATTGCTCCCGGTACCGGTTAACGATCATCAAGGCGACCACATTCAGCGCCAGTGTGATGCAGAACAACAACAAGCCCAGGGCAAATGCGGCCAGGGTCTTGGCGCTGTCGAATTCCTGATCGCCAACCAGCAGCGTAACGATCTGTACCGTTACCGTGGTTACCGCCTCCAACGGATTGGCTGTCAGGTTGGCCGCCAGTCCCGCCGCCATGACCACGATCATGGTTTCGCCGATGGCGCGTGAAACGGCCAGCAGCATCGAGCCGACAATGCCGGGCAGGGCCGCAGGCAGAACGACACGCAGGATGGTTTCCGACTGTGTCGCGCCAAGTCCGTAGGAGCCGTCTCGCATGGATTGCGGTACCGCGTTGATGACATCGTCTGAAAGCGACGAGACAAATGGAATGATCATGATGCCCATGACCGCACCGGCCGCGAGGGCGCTTTCCGACGATACGCTTAAGCCCAGACTTGTGCCGACATCGCGGATAAACGGTGCGGCGGTAAGGGCGGCAAAAAACCCGTAAACAACAGTGGGAATGCCGGCCAGAATCTCCAGCAGGGGTTTGACCACGGCGCGTACTTTTCGGGGGGCATATTCGACCAGATAGATGGCGGACAGTAATCCAATGGGCGCGGCGACACACATGGCGATGAACGATATCAACATGGTCCCCGCGAGCAATGGCAAGGCGCCGAAAGCACCGGACGAGCCGACCTGATCGGCGCGCAGGGCGGTCTGTGGGCTCCACTCCAGACCGAACAGGAAATCGAAGGGTGACACCTTGCCGAAGAACCGGATCGATTCGAACAGCAGCGACATCACAATTCCCACGGTGATCATGATCGCCAGTAATGAGCAGATGAACAGCGCCCGATTGATTGCGCGTTCGACCTTGGCCCGTGCGCGCAGGTCAGGATGGATGAGTTTGCTGCCCACCAGAATGCCGCCAATGGCGACGCCAAGCGCAACGACAGCAAGCGCCAGCAGGCCGGTTTCCCGCAGATCGTTGTAGTGATCCGCCGCGCCCGCCATGGCTTCATTGATGTCACGGCTCGTGGCGACCCCTGCGGCAAGATTGTGAATGTCATTTAGCAACAGCGACAGACTTGCCGGATCCATGCCTGCCGTCAGGCTGTCCGGCAGGCTTGCCGCCAACAAGGTATCGACGACGTTGCTTTCCAGACCAACCCACAACAAAAGCAGGGCAAAAGCAGGAATTCCACACCACAACGCGACGAGGTAACCATAATAGTTTGGCCGGGAATGCAATGACCGGATGACGCCCCCGGCCTGAGCCACGGCGCGTTTGCGGCCCATGAAGAATCCGGCAAATGTCAGCGCTGCGAGGATAAGAAATAAAACGCTATGTGACATCGTGGGCCGCGCCTTGGTGATTGGATGTAACGGGACGTAAATGGCATAACAAAAAGAGGGCGAACTTTAAATGCTTCAATTTGTAATATGGGGAAAGTCATACCGGGGCGTAACGATAATGCCGTTACGCCCCGGTAGTCTGGTGTGATTATTACATGCCAACGTTAACGGTCAGGGTGGATGCTTCGCTGCGATAACGTTCCCTTTCCGCGTCCGGCATGGGGATCAGCCCCTTGTCGGAAAGATAGCCGTCTTCGCCCCAGGCTTTTTCGCTGGTGAATTCAGCGACATACTCACGGATGCCGGGGATGGTGTTGGCGTGCGCATTCTTCACATAGAAGAACAGCGGGCGGGAAATCGGATAGGTGCCATCGGCGATATTGTCGAACGAAGGCTCTTTGCCTTCGATCAGGCTGCCCTGTACCCGGTCCGCATTCTGATCGAGAAAGCTGAAACCGAAGACGCCGAACGCGTTGGCATTTTCTTCCAGTTTGCGAACGATGAGAACGTCGTTCTCGCCAGCTTCTACATAGGCGCCGTCTTCACGAATACCGTGACAGACACCCTTGTATTTTTTCTTGTCGGTTTTCTTGAGGGCCTTGACCCAGGCGAACTTCTTGCAACCGCCTTCAAGCGCCAGTTCGGCAAAGGCGTCGCGTGTACCGGAGGTCGGCGGCGGGCCAAGGACTTCGATTCTGACGTCCGGCAGGGAGGGATCGATTTCGCTCCACTTGGTATAGGGGTTCGGCTGGAAGACGCCTTCGCCAGCAGGAATATCCTTGGCCAGCGCCAGAAACAATTGCTTGCGCGTGATTTTCATCGGGGCTGCGTCTTTGGAGTTGGCGACCACGATCCCGTCATAACCGACTTTCACTTCGGTAATATCGGTAACGCCGTTCTTGCGGCATTTCTCGATTTCGGAGCTTTTGATGGCCCGTGACGCGTTGGTGATGTCAGGATGTTCAACACCAACACCGGCGCAGAACAGTTTCAGGCCGCCACCTGAGCCGGTGCTTTCGACAACAGGCGTCTTGAGTGAGCTGGTTTTGCCGAACTGTTCGGCGACCGTAGTCGAGAACGGATATACGGTGGACGATCCAACGATCCGGATCTGGTCGCGCGCTTCGGCGGCGCCAGCCATGGCAACGACGGCCAATGCCGAAATTGCGATTAGTTTTTTCATCTTCATAGCTCCCTGCTGAACCAGTTGTTCAGCTGTGCAAATAAATACGGATAAAAAGTCACGAACGGCGACCTCATGTCGTTCGGGCAGGGAAACTACTGGGTATAGGATTCCTATTTGTGACGGATAAATGACAGTTTTGTTACATTGTCATCGGCTCGGATGCGCGCTCTAAATTTCAGCCCCGCTGTTCGGATTAGAGGTCGGGGCGATGGGTAGGTAAACCGTGAACGTGCTGCCTTCTCCCGGCGTGCTGTCAATTTCCAGATGTCCCCGGTGGCGATTAATGATGTGCTTGCAGATGGCCAGCCCCAGGCCTGTCGATCCCAGGGTTCGCGACCGGGCCTTGTCGACACGATAGAAGCGTTCGGTCAGACGTGGGATGGCGTCATGCGGGATGCCGTCCCCCTTATCAATGACCGAGACTGACGCGCCGGCGATCCGTCGTCCGGGAACACGGTCAACAGGCGACACATAAACGGCGATCTGGCTGTTTTCGGCGCCATACTTGATCGCATTGTCCACCAGATTGTGAAACACCTGTTCCAGTTGTTCTGCGTCACCCAGCAGAGGCTGTATGTTTTCTCCGAAATTAAGGACCAAAACCATCCCTCGTTCAGCGGCCTTGACGGTCAGGGTTTCCACAACGCTTTCCAGAATGGGGCGAATGCTGATGGCTTCTGTCGGTCGCACATGCTCGTTTATTTCAACACGCGAGAGCGATAGCAGATCATCAATCAGGCGGGTCATGCGCCGGGATTCACGCAGCATGATGTCGATGAACCGGGCGTGAGACTCAAAATCTTCTTTCGCGGGACCGGCAAGGGTTTCCAGAAATCCGATAATGGCCGATAGTGGCGAACGTAATTCGTGGGATGCATTGGCGACAAAATCAACGCGCATGTGTTCGGTGCGTTTGATCGCGGTCAAATCGGTCACCGAGAGAACAACGACGATCCCGTCAGACTCTCCTATTTTTTCGATCTCGCTGATATGTTCGGCGTGTACGGCGATAACGCGTGGCGGTGTGTCAGCGATGGTGGTTTCAACTTCGCGGACGCCGCCTTCGGCCATGACACTGTCAACGATGCGCAGGATATCGGGGTTCCTGAGTGATATGGCGAGATCATGCCCGGTGCGGTGGATATCAAACAAATCCCGCGCGGCGCGGTTGATTTCAACGACCTCCCGTTTCAATCCGATCAGGATGACGGGATTGGGCAGGTGGTCAAATACAGCCTTGGGCAAGCGGTCCATAAGTATCTGTCTGCCTCAGTGAATGGATCAGTCTTACTGCAATCCGGTATTAAAAACCAATGGAGCGGCCGGTATTTTCATGGCGTGGCAAGGATGTATGCGCGGCGGCGATATTACGCAACCGGGCGGCGATATGATCGGGGAAAGGCGCCGAGCGCCGTTTTTCCATATCCACATGAACAAACATGTTCTCGTTGGTGGCGACCAGTTCGCCTGTGTCCGCATGGAGCATTTCATGGAACACATGCAGGCGTTTGGCGTCAACGCCCAGCACCGTAGTGTGAACTGTGAAAGCGTCACCTTCCATGATTTCACGCAGATAATTGACGTGAAGTTCCAGCGTAAAGGTCGAGCAGTTTGTTTCCTCGCGGTATTGATCATCCAGGCCGAAATAGCTGAAGGCATCGTCCGTCGCCAGATCGAAAGCCACCACGTAGTAGGCAATATTCATGTGGTTGTTGTGATCAATCCATTCAGGCAGAACGGTTCGCCGGGTAGAAATAAGGGGCGCTGGAATATCCGTATCTTCAGGGTCCATTTAATGATCCTCTTGCCGCATCGTTCTGTCCGGGGCTCGTTCATGGTTGTTTTGGTATTCGCTCATGGATCGGATGGCAAGACACCTCTACATTGGTCAAGACACAACAGTGATCACAGGAGCAATCAATTGCTGGCGCTTAACGGATTAAACGGTCCCGGCTTCGGCCCTATCGATGCGCGAGTGGCGAGCGGGAGTTGCCTGGCCGTGATGGGGGCTTCGGGGTCCGGCAAGACACGTCTGCTTCGCGCCATTGCCGATCTTGATCCGGCGGCGGGGAATTGCCTGTTAAATGACACGCCGCGTGCGAGCCTTCCGGCGACGGAATGGCGGCGGCGTGTTGCGTATGTGCCGGCAGAGCCCGGCTGGTGGGCGGCGACAGCAATCGAACACTTCCTGGACGCAGCAATGTGTCGGGAGTTGGCAGATCGCCTGGGCGTTGAGGAGGCCGCCTTAGGCCGGCCCATCGAAGAGCTTTCCACCGGCGAGCGCCAACGTCTGGCATTGGTTCGCGCCTTGCAGTTCGAACCGGAGGCCTTGCTGCTTGATGAGCCGACCGGCCCGCTTGATGCTCGCACAACGGAACTGGTGGAGGGCGAAATCCGTGATCAGATGCGGCGCGGCGCCTGCGTCATTCTGGTGACCCATGAGCGCGCACAGACCGAACGGCTGGGAGCTGACGTTTGTACCATTGTCGCGGGTCGATTTGATTCCCCCGTAAATGAGGCTGGGTGATATGGCCAGTTACGTCACTCTGGGATATGGCGATATCGCCCTTGCGGCCATTCTGCTCTGCGTTAACGCGGCATTGTCTGCCGTCATGCAGCTTGGCCTTGGAAAACGCATTGTCATCTCGGCTGTGCGAATGGTGGTGCAACTCACTACTGTGGGGTTGGTGCTGAAAGCCCTGTTTGTTGTTCAATCACCATGGCTGACCGTGCTGGTGATTGCCGTGATGATCGGGTTTGCCGGATATGAAGCCTATGCGCGTCAGGATCAGCATTTTACCGGCCTGTGGTCATGGGGCCTTGGTGTGCTCAGCATGGCGGTTGCCGCACTGCTGGTGACCGCGCTGGCGCTGGGTACGGCCATCCGCCCGGATCCCTGGTATCATCCGCAGTACGCCATCCCTCTGCTCGGCATGGTGCTGGGCAATACCCTGACCGGTGTCAGCCTTGGGCTGGAACGTCTGCTGGCATCGACAACCCAGAAACGGTCCGCAATCGAGGCCCGGTTGCTGACGGGGGCTCCCATGCAGACGGCGTTGAAGGGATGTGTACGCGAAGCCATGCGTGCCGGCATGATCCCGACCATCAACGCCATGGCGGCGACGGGTGTCGTTGCGCTGCCCGGTATGATGACGGGCCAGATTCTCGCCGGTGTTGAACCTGTTGATGCCGTTAAATATCAGTTGCTGATCATGTTCCTGATCGCGGGTGGAACAGGAATTGGACTGACCGCTGCTGTTTTGGGTGGCGCTCGATTGTTAAGTGATGATCGGCACCGGCTGCGCCTCGACCGCCTTACGCTCAGGCGGGGTGGATGACTCCAGTAAAATGATTCCCGACAAGGCGTTTGCGACGATGCATGGCCCGTGGCATAACCCCAAACATACTCTCTAGTTGCAGGTCATTGCCGTGCCATCAGATTCAGTGATGCCATATCTTTCTGTCATTGTTCCGGTGAAGAACGAAGCCGGGAACATTGCGCCATTGATTAATGAAATCCGGATGGTGCTGGATGGCGCCGAGGCTTATGAAATCGTCTATGTGGACGATGGCAGCACGGATGCGACGCCTGAACGGCTGCAATCCGAGGTCCAGTCAGGCGCCCCGCTCCGGGTCTTTCGTCACCAAAGCAGTTGCGGTCAGAGCGCCGCCATATGGACCGGTGTCAGTCATGCTCGTGGCAGCATTATCGTAACACTGGATGGTGATGGCCAGAATGACCCCGCCGATATTCCGGTCATGCTGTCACGCTACCGTAGCGCGCCGGAGCCTGAGAAAACCATGGTCGCCGGGTGGCGCACCAAACGACGCGACGTGTGGATCAAACGCGCATCGTCCCGCTTCGCCAATGGTCTGCGTAAACGATTGTTGCGGGATGACACGCCGGATACGGGGTGTGGCGCTAAAATATTCCCCCGTCAGGCCTTCATGGCATTCCCGAGGTTTGATCACATGCACCGGTTTTTACCGGCGCTGATGATCCGTGGTGGTGGTGAAGTGGTATCGGTTCCCGTCAACCATCGCCATCGTGCGCGGGGCGCATCGAACTACGGCACCCTGGACAGGGCGTGGTCGAGCATCTGGGATTTGATGGGCATGATCTGGTTATTACGCCGGGGCAGCCGACCACAGGTTGAAGAGCTAACCCGGATTGATACGCCTGGCGGGGATGAGGCCGAGTGAAGGCTAGAGTTATCACCAAAGGGGTTGTCCTGATACTGGCGTTCGCGGCGGCCGGATTGCTGTTGAAACAATCCGACCTGGGTGCGACGCTTGATGCACAATGGCTTGATACGCATATCCGTGGCGAAGGCATGACCGGTCGCGTATTGTTCGTGGCGTTGGCCGGATTGCTGGCCGGTATCGGGTTTCCGCGCCAGGCCATATCTTTTGCCGGCGGCTATACCTTCGGGCTTGTGGAGGGGACAGCATTGGCGCTGTGCGCCACGATTGTCGGTTGCATGGGAGCTTTCGGTTTTGCCCGACTAATGGGGCGCGATCTCGTCGCCCGGAAGTTTTCTGATCGCGTCCGCAGGGTGGATGCTTTCCTGGGCGAACATCCGTTTAACATGGCGTTATTGATCCGACTATTGCCTGCGGGAAGCAACCTTCTGACCAACCTGACGGCCGGTGTATCCAGCGCCCCGGCATTGCCGTTCATTGCCGGGTCCGCGCTGGGGTTTATTCCGCAGACCTTTATCTTTGCGCTCACCGGCACCGGCGTCGGTATTGATCCGGCCATGCGGATCGGATCAAGTGTCGGGCTGTTTCTCATTTCCGCCCTGTTGGGCATTTATCTCTATCGCCGGTTTCGCCATGGGCAGTCTGCCGGTGAAGAAATCGATCGTGCGCTTGAACAATAGACCGTTCTAGCAGGAACTGGACATGAACCAACGCATCATCTTTCTGGTTGGATTTCCGGCATTGTGGATTGTGCTGTGGGGGCTGCTCGGCGCAGTCTCGGTCGGCATGCGGCCTGTGTTGCCGGGGTTTGAGCTGACCGCGTTGGCGGGGGCCTGGGATATGTGGCAGCGCGGTGCATTTCTGGTTCCGGGTAATCAAGTTGACGCGGCAGGGGCCGTATTCCCCCTGTATCTGTGGTTAATTCATGGAACCTGGTCGTTGTTTGGCGTCAGTGACGTCTGGCCCCGGTTGTTATCACCGGCATTGGGTCTGGGGAGCACGTTCATGATAGCGGCGCTCTGCCGCGCAATCTGGCCGGGGTGGTCCGGCTTGGGCGCACTTGGTGCGACCCTGGCATCAGGGGTGATCGGCTGGCTGTTGCTCGCCAGCGTCGCCGGTGCACAGGTGTTGTTGATGCTATGCATCCTTGTGGCGCTGTACGGCGTGATGATCGGGTGGCGGCGGGGGACCTGGGACGGGATCGTTCTTACAGGCCTTGGGCTTGGTTTGGGATTCCTGACGGCTGGTCCATCAATTCTGGCCCATGTGTTGCCTGTGGCGTTATTGACACCGATCTGGGCGCCGGCGCTCGGCTGGGCTCATGCGGACGGCGCGCCCGTATCCGACTGGCGGCATTGGTATGCCCGCTTCGCCATATCCTTTGTCATCGGGATCGCGATTTTCGCGGCATGGCTGGTCCCCTACGGTATGGAGACCGGTGTATCCGCAGTGACAAGTCTTGCCCTTACATCACTCAACGCCGTGGCGGATGGAACGGGCGGGCGGGCCTATCTGTTGGCGCTTTTTCTGCTGCCGTGGATTATCTGGCCCCCGGCATGGCGCGCCCTTGGCGGCCTGTGGTCTTTGCTGAAAGACGGCGGCGGACGGTTTTGCCTGATCTGGCTGCTGTCATCGGTTGTTGTGTATGCCGTGATGCCCGGGCGTCAATTGCTGGATATTGCCTTGCTTGTGCCGGCCGTAGCCATGATTGCCGCGTATTTGCTGTACCTGCGGATTGATCCGGAAATGGCGCGCCAGGAAACCGAACGCCGGTTTGGTAATGGCGAAGCTGTCCTCGGTCTGCTCGTTGCCCTTATGGGGCTGGTGTTGATTGTCGCCCCCCTGGCGGGTGGCCTTGTCTTTCTTCCCTGGTGGGTTGAGGGGCTGTCCGGCAGTTGGGGGTTCGTGTTGATCGCGATTGCCGCATTGATGGCCTACGCCGCACCGCGCATGGTGATCTTTCGTGCCGCTCTGGTGACCAGTCAGATGACGCTGGCTGTGCTGGTTGGCATGCTCGCGGCATCGCCTGTCATGAACACGCAGGCGAACGTTCATCCGGCAGCCATGCATTTGCGTCAGGCTCTTGGGCAGGATATCGCCGTCGCCTTCGCCGGACCGTATGGGTATCAGTTTGATTTTCCCGCACGGCTGGAACAGCCCCTGGACGTGCTGGACCCGGAAGACTCCATTGGTGTGGTTGCCTGGGCGGCCGGACACGAAGGCGGGCAAATCGCCCTCATCATGGATCAACTGTTCATGGGCGCTAAGCCGTCGGCGGTTTTTCCATATCTGGGACAATATATTGTGTTTTGGCCGACTGAAATCATCGCTGAACAACCAGGTATTGTGGTTGGACCCAAAGCGCCGACGTCCGATCCGGGTTAAAAATTCCGCCTGATTTGGAAAAAACCGGGCTAAATCCTTGACAGTCAGCCGCCACCCCACTAAATCCGTGGCACTCGCTAAGTGTGAGTGCTAACAATTCAAATTAACCTGTTGAACAATAACCCCTTTTGGAGGTCTGCCATGAATTTCAAGCCGCTGCATGATCGCGTGCTTGTGCGTCGCGTCGAATCAGACGTGAAGACCGCAGGCGGTATCATCATTCCTGATACTGCACAAGAAAAGCCCATGGAGGGCGAAGTCCTTTCCACCGGTTCCGGTCAAAAGGCCGAAGACGGTACGGTTACGGCCCTGGACGTGAAAGCGGGCGACCGCATTCTGTTCGGAAAGTGGTCCGGCACCGAAATCAAACTTGACGGCGAGGATCTGATCATCATGAAAGAGTCAGATATTCTCGGCATCATCGAAGCTGGAAAAAAGAAGAAGAAGTAAGTCTTCTTCGCTATTGAAAGGTTAGAGAAACATGGCTGCCAAGGAAGTCAAATTTTCGACCGATGCCCGCAACCGGATGCTCGCGGGCGTCGATGTATTGGCGAATGCTGTTAAAGTAACGCTTGGCCCCAAGGGCCGTAACGTTGTGCTGGACAAATCGTTCGGCGCGCCCCGGATCACCAAGGATGGTGTGACGGTCGCCAAGGAAATCGAACTTGCTGACAAGTTCGAAAACATGGGTGCACAGATGGTGCGTGAAGTTGCTTCAAGGACCAACGACGAAGCTGGCGACGGCACCACCACCGCGACGGTTCTGGCTCAGGCCATCGTTCGCGAAGGCGCCAAGGCTGTTGCCGCCGGTATGAACCCGATGGATCTCAAGCGTGGCGTCGATCTGGCTGTTGATGCCGTCATCGACAACGTGCGCAAGGCTTCCAAGAAGGTTTCCACCAGCGCCGAAATCGCACAGGTTGGCACCATTTCCGCCAACGGCGATATCGAAGTCGGCAACATGATCGCCGCCGCCATGGAAAAGGTCGGCAATGAAGGCGTTATCACGGTGGAAGAGGCCAAAGGCCTGTACACCGAACTGGACGTCGTCGAAGGCATGCAGTTCGACCGGGGTTACACCTCGCCGTACTTCGTCACCAACGCCGACAAGATGATCGCCGATATGGAAAACCCGTTCATCCTGATTCACGAAAAGAAACTTTCCGGCTTGCAGCCTCTGCTGCCGGTTCTGGAAGCCATCGTGCAGTCCGGACGTCCGCTGGTGATCATCGCCGAGGACATCGAAGGCGAAGCCCTGGCCACCCTCGTGGTCAACAAGCTGCGCGGCGGCCTCAAGGTTGCTGCTGTCAAGGCTCCGGGCTTTGGTGATCGTCGTAAAGCCATGCTGGAAGACATCGCGATCCTGACCAAAGGTACGGTCATCAGCGAAGACATCGGCATCAAGCTGGAAAACGTGACTCTCGATATGCTGGGTTCCGCCA
>JAJFIE010000140.1 GCA_021775275.1 Rhodospirillales bacterium
CGTACGCATCACGAGCAATATCGAGCAACTGACGATAGCGCCGCTGATGGCGGAAGCAATCAATCGCATAAGTAACGAAACATCGGTATCGAGTCTGTTCGGCTGACGCTGGAACAGGCTTGTTTCTGCCATCGGCACCCCTGGAGGTCGATGGCGCTCAACCAAACCTAAGGAGATTAAAAATGGTTGATATTACTCCCATCGCAGCTGATCTGCGTGACCGGGCCGGTAAGGGGGCAGCTCGGGCGACTCGTCGGGAAGGCCGTGTGCCTGCCGTGATTTACGGCAACAAGCAGGACCCCGTTATGATTTCGCTCGATCCTATCCAGCTTCGGAAAGAACTGAATACCGGATCGTTTTTTACCCGAATTTTCAAAGTTTCTGCGGGTGAGAACACCGAACGGGTACTGCCCCGTGATGTGCAATTCCATCCGGTATCGGATGCGCCGCTGCATGTGGATTTCATGCGCTTTGGCGCCAAGACCAAGTTCAACGTCGAAGTTATTGTGGTCTTTGAGAACGAAGAGGAATCACCGGGTCTGAAACGCGGTGGTGTGCTGAACGTGGTTCGCTACACGGTCGAATTGCGCTGTTCGCCGGACAATATTCCGGAACAGATCACAGCCGATCTGACCGGATTGGATATCGGCGACAGCGTCCACATCAGCCACATTGAGTTGCCGGAAGGCGTCGCGCCGACCATTACAGATCGTGACTTCACGGTGGCGACGATTGCTGCGCCGACTGTCGTCAAGGACGAGGAGGCTGAAGCGGCCGCCGAAGCCGAGGCTGAAGCTGAAGCGGCTGCCGAGGGTGAAGGTGGCGTTGAAGTCGAAGAAGGCGATGACGCTGGTGACGATGCTGGTGATGAGGGTTCCAAAGACTAAGTCTGTGGAGCACCGGGAGTACCTGCCATGCTGCTAGTCGTGGGTCTTGGTAATCCCGGTACGGGCTATGCCCGTAATCGTCATAATGTCGGGTTTATGGCGGTGGACGAGATCGTCCGCCGCCATTCCTTTGGGCCATACCGTGCCAGGTTTCATGGCGATGTAGCCGAAGGACAACTCGCCGGTGAAAAAGTTCTGGTGCTGAAACCCCAAACCTATATGAACGAGTCCGGCCGCGCCATTCAGGCTGCCATGACCTTCTACAAGATCGCGCCGGAAGATGTCTTTGTGCTGCACGACGAACTGGATCTCGCCGGTGGCAAGGTGCGAGTCAAACGCGGCGGCGGTCATGCCGGGCACAATGGCCTGCGCAGCATTCACGCCCATGTGGGGGCGGACTATGCACGGGTCCGTATCGGTATTGGTCATCCCGGTGATAAGGACCGTGTTATCGGGCATGTGCTCAAGGATTTCTCCAAGGATGAGGAGCAATGGGTGGGCAGGCTGCTGGGCAGCATCGCCGATCATGTGGCGCTGCTGTTAAGTGGTAACGATGCCCGTTTCCAGAACGATATCGCCCTCGATATGGCGCCGCCAAAATCGAATAAGGCGGATAAATCCGCTAAGGCCGAAGGAAATGAAGAATAATGGGTTTTAACTGCGGTATCGTTGGAATGCCAAACGTTGGCAAATCCACGTTGTTTAATGCGCTGACGGCAACGGCGGCGGCGGAAGCAGCTAATTTCCCGTTCTGCACCATTGAGCCAAATGTGGGGCGGGTCGCTGTTCCTGACCCGCGCCTGGACAGTATTGCGGCAATCGCCAAATCAGCAAAAATCATCCCGACCCAGCTTGAGTTCGTTGACATCGCCGGACTGGTGCGCGGCGCATCCAGGGGTGAGGGGCTGGGCAACCAGTTTCTGGCGAACATCCGGGAGGTGGACGCCATCGTCCATGTGTTGCGTTGTTTCGAAGATCCTAACGTGACTCATGTGGATGATACCATTGACCCCGTGCGGGATGCGGAAACCGTGGAAACCGAATTGATGCTGGCTGATCTGGACAGCCTGGAAAAACGCCTCACGCCGTTGGAAAAGAAAGTTCGTGGCGGCGACAAGGATGCCAGGATACAGATGGCTCTGGTGGAGCGGGCATTGGTGGCGTTACGCGAAGGTCAAGCCGCGCGGACGGTTGAAATTTCCGATGATGAAGGCAAGGCGTTCCGTATGCTGCAATTGCTGACGGCAAAACCGGTGCTTTATGTTTGCAACGTGGGCGAAGATGACGCCGCCGATGGTAATGAATATTCCGCGCGCGTGGCCGCGATGGCGGCGTCTCAGGGGGCGGGCAGTGTGGTGATTTCGGCGCAGATCGAAGAAGAGATATCGCAACTTACCGATGAAACCGAACGGGCTGAGTTTCTGGAAACCCTCGGGTTGCACGAAACCGGCCTGGCGCGGGTGATCAGGGCGGGGTATGAGTTGTTGAAGCTGATCACCTTCTTTACGGCAGGACCGAAAGAAACCCGCGCCTGGACCGTGGTTCAGGGCGCCAAGGCGCCGCAGGCGGCAGGCGTTATCCACACGGATTTCGAACGCGGCTTCATCCGCGTGGAAACCATTTCATTCGATGATTTTACGATGTTGGGCGGTGAACAGGGCGCAAAAGACGCCGGCAAAATGCGCCAGGAAGGCCGCGATTACCTGACCCAGGACGGCGATATCATGTTGTTCCGGTTTAATGTGTAGGCAGGAGAAGTGAACTGACAATACAGCGTTGGGAGGATAAATCATGACGTCGGACAATCGTGCGCCGACCATCGGCATTATCGGAGGCAGCGGAGTCTACGATATTGAAGGCCTGTCTGACACCCGGTGGGAGCGCATCGACAGCCCTTTTGGCGCGCCGTCGGACGAGCTGTTTTTTGGCATGCTGGATGGCGTGCAACTGGTTTTTTTGCCGCGTCATGGCCGTGGCCATAAAATTCCACCCAGTGCTGTCAACTACCGGGCCAATATTGATGCGTTGAAGCGCGCCGGTTGCCGTGAAGTGATTTCCGTCAGCGCCTGTGGTTCGTTGCGCGAAGACCTGCCGCCGGGGACATTCGTGGTGATCGATCAGTTCATCGACCGCACGTTCGCCCGTGAAAAAAGTTTCTTTGGCCCCGGTCTGGTCGCCCATGTGGGGCTCGGCCATCCGGTGTGCGGGCGCCTGGCGGAAACGCTCTGTGAAACCGCGAAGGAGCTGGACATTCCCGTGGTCTCGGGCGGCACCTACCTGGCCATGGAGGGGCCGCAGTTTTCGACCCTGGCGGAATCCGAATTATATCGCCAATGGGGGTGCCACGTAATCGGCATGACCAATATGCCCGAGGCCAAGCTGGCCCGCGAGGCGGAGCTTTGTTACGCCACCGTCGCCATGGTGACGG
>JAJFIE010000015.1 GCA_021775275.1 Rhodospirillales bacterium
CGGTGGACAATACCGGGCCGGGCGACGCCCCCAACGCCTGTCAGGGACGTGCCGCAATGCGCCAACAACGCGTTTACCAGGGTACGGTCCGGATTTCCTGCTGCCGGATGCACCACCAGTCCCGGTGGCTTGTTGATAACAATCACGTCGTCATCTTCGTAAACAACATCCAGGGCGATCTTCTGTGGCCGGGGCAAGGCTGAAACGGCGGCGGGAACGACCACATCATAGACCTGGCCTTCCGATACCTTGGCCTTTGCGCTCTGTACGATCTCGCCGTCACACCGGACATGTCCATCTGCAATCAGCGCCTGAATTCGATTGCGGGACAAATCATCCAGCGCGTCAGTCAAAAACCGGTCAAGCCGCAACCCGGCCTTGTCCGATGGCACGGAAGCGCTTAAACGTTGGGGCTGTTCTTGATGCGCCATGGGCGCCTTTATCTCCTCGCACTTAAGGACACTGGTCGAATCCACAAGGTGAAGGCAGACTATACCATGCAATACATGAAGGCTCTCGTCATCGGTATGGGCGTGCTGATCGTTCTTGGCATGGGTTTGCTGGCGTACGGTCTGTTGACGAAGACAAAAAGCGCCCCGGCGCCGTCAGAGTTTGCGGCGGCGGATGGATCGAAAGGATTCGGCGAACTTGCGCTCACGGGGAACGCCGGGTGCCGGATCGAGCGCGCCGTCCCCGATGGCAGACGACTGATCATTGAGCTTGCTCCTGCAACGGACGGGACACCCGATTTGACTTGCGAAAAAACCATGATCATCGATATGAGCGCCGGTACTGTTATCGGCGGCGTCGCATTGCAACCATGATTGCCGCCACTGAAACACATATGGCGGAAATATCGAAGATGGCGGCGGCGGCATACCCCGCTGAATGCTGTGGCTTGCTGGCCGGCATCGACAATTCCGATAAAGAGGTCCGGATTACCCGTGTGGTTCCCAGCGACAATGTTTCACAAACCGATACCCGGGACAGCTTTGAAGTAGATCCGAAAGTGCGGTTTGACCTTATGCGGGCACTGGAGGGCACGGAGGAAAGGATCGTCGGGCATTATCATTCTCACCCGGATCACCCTGCCGAGCCATCGGCCACGGATTTATCCATGGTGTACGAACCTGAATTGTTCTGGCTGATCGCATCAGTCAGCAAACCGGCGACAACCGATATCAAGGCGTTTTGCGCCTCGCCGGACGCCAGCTTTTTCGTCCCCGTCCCCATTCGTATCGTTAAGGAATAAATCCGATGAATTTTTGTTCTGACAATGCAACCGGCGCCTCACCTGCGGTCATGGAATCTCTGACCCGGGCCAATGAAGGCCACACCATGCCCTATGGCGAGGATCCGCTGACGGCCAGGGTAGAGAGCAAGATACGCTCGTTGTTCGACACGGATGCGGAGGTGTTTCTGGTTTCAACAGGGACCGCGTCCAATTCGCTGGCGCTTTCCGTCATGACACCACCCTATGGCGCGATTTTCTGCCACCCGGAAGCCCATATCGAAGTGGATGAGTGCGGCGCGCCGGAGTTCTTTACCGGCGGCGCAAAACTGATCCACGTGGATGGCGAGAACGGCTTGTGCACAGCTGCGGGGTTCGATGCCGCCTGGAACCATCTGGGCAAGAGCGTCCACCAGGTACAGCCGGGCGCCATCAGCCTGACTCAGACCAGCGAGGCGGGCACGATTTACACCCTTGATACGATCCGCACCATTGCGGACGCCGCTCACGAACGGGGTCTGCATGTTCACATGGATGGCGCACGCTTCGCCAATGCCATCGCGACGCTGAACTGCTCACCTGCGGACATGAGCTGGAAAGCCGGCGTCGACGTTCTGTCGTTCGGCGCTTCCAAGAATGGCTGTTTTGCCGCCGAGGCCGTGGTCTTCTTTAACCGCGACCTTGCCACAACGTTCGAGTTTCACCGTAAACGGGGCGGGCATCTGTTCTCCAAAATGCGTTTCATCTCGGCCCAGTTGGACGCCTATCTTGATAACGATCTGTGGCTGGATAATGCGCGTCACGCCAACGCCATGGCGAAGCGACTGGCGGATGGACTGTCCGGGGTTTCCGGTGCAGCCTTCCGTTTCACCGTGGATGCCAATCTCATGTTCATGGAGCTACCGGAACCGGTCCTTGATGGACTGGAAACGGATGGTTTCCAGTTCTATCGCATGGCGGATTCAAAGGGTAAGTTCATCAGACTGGTCACGGCCTTCAATACGGACCCGGATGATATTGAAAACTTCATTGCCAGCGCATTGCGCCACAGCGGCACGGCATAAGGCCGGGTTTTCGTCCATATAAACATGGCGCAAAAAAGACGCATACCTTCACGAATGATTGACAGAGAGTGAGTCCCATCAGGACATCAGGTCCGATAGGATGCCCGACCAATGAAGTTCGCGCTCGTGAAGTTTATGAGGGATTAGCCAATGCCGGAATGTGCCGCGCCAGAGTGTGCCGTGAAAGAAGATCGTCGCCGATTTGTACTGGACTCGCTTTCGCATCAGGGCTTCCAGCGCGCCCGGGCAGCGGTATCCAGTGACGCACGATCAGATATTTGCAGGGCGTTGTTCTGTTACTGGGACCGTGTCAGAGCCGACGCCGTTTTCCCCACTCTCGATGATATCAACCTGGATGAATTGTGTGCGATCGCATCGTCGCTGACCATCAAGGATATCAATCTGGCGCCCTCCGGCGAAATTCTCTACACCAACCGCTTCTGGGGTGCGGACCTGCGCGAGAAACTCGGGTTCGACGGCAAAGACCATGAATGGGCCGACTACTCCGGTTCTCGTGGCGGGCAGGCCATGAGCACCATATACGGACTGGTGGTTGAACACGCCGCGCCGGTGTTGAGCACGGGGTTTCTTGAATTCCTCGATGGCTGTGAAGACATGGGATACGAGGCGATTTTCCTGCCCCTTGCGGCGGCGGGATCGCCCCTCCCCGCCCATATCATTGCCGCCTACGACCTTTGCTTCAAACCCGGCAAGCCGGCCACTACGTAACAACATCGGGCAGGCCAAGAATGGCCCGCGCCTCTGACGGGCTCGCCGGATGGCGGTCGTAGTCACCGCACAGGTCCGCCACCCGCGCGACCAGTTCCGCATTGCTCGCGGCCAGACGATCCTTGTCAAACCGGATATTGTCTTCCAGCCCTGTGCGGCAGTGCCCCCCGCGTGACAGCGCCCAGTGGTTCAGCGTCAACTGGTGACGACCAATACCCGCCGCCGTCCAGGTGGCGCCCGGCAGCACATCGGGCAGTTCGCCCAGCAGAAAATCCAGAATCGCCTCCCGCGCCGGCAGCGCATTTTTGATGCCCATGACAAACTGCACATGAACGGGTGCGATCAGGTAACCACGCGCCACCAGATCGGCCGCCGCATACAGCATGGCCGTATCAAAAATCTCGATCTCCGGCTTGATCCGTTGATCGCGCATAATCGTGGCGAGGCCCTCTACAAACTCCGGCGGATTTTCATAGATCATGGTCGGGAAGTTGACCGAGCCGGTGGCGAGGGACGCCATATCCGGTTGCAGGGACAACATGCCGCCGCGTTCTTCCATGGCGCGCCCGCGCCCGCCGGTGGAATACTGCACGATCATGCCGGGACAGTATTTGCGAATGCCCGCCCCGGCCTCGGCAAACAGGGCCGGGTCCGATGACGGATTTTCATCTGCGTCCCGCACATGGATATGAACCAGCGACGCACCGGCTTCGAAGGCCGCGTGGGTGGACTCGATCTGCTCCGCCGGGGTGACCGGAACCGCCGGCGTATCTTTCTTGCGGGGCTGGGACCCGGTGATGGCGACGGCAATGATACAGGGCTCGGACATAGGGGCGGCTCACACAGTTTCGGGGCAGAAAGGTCTCACTCGGAATAACCGCCCTCATAGTAGGCGCCCAAAGGATGCTTGATCCAGCCACATGATCCGGGGTACACCCAGAACCGTTGAGAACGCCCCCATCGTCTAGTGGCCTAGGACGCTGGCCTCTCACGCCGGAAACAGGGGTTCGAGTCCCCTTGGGGGCGCCAATTTCCTGAGATGCACACACGCCGGTGGACGGAAAGTTCCCGACAGGTCATAACTCTGGACAGGCCATGACTCTGGCAGGATCGCCGGAGGATTGAGGCGAAGGTCCGGGGGCGTCCATGCGCAATAACATCGCTATCCTTTTGGTCGGAACCGCCGTCCTGCTTCTCGGGCAGGGGTTGCTGGTGACCCTGTTGCCGGTGCGGGCGGCCATTGAGGGGTTTTCGACCACATGGATCGGCTATATGGGCGGCGCGTATTCGGGCGGATTCGCCATCGGCTGCATGCTTGGCCCCCGTCTGGTGCGCAAGGTCGGCCATATCCGCGCCTTTGCCGGGTTCGCCGCCATGGCCGCCGCCGGATCACTGGTTTACCAGTTACTGCCCACACCCGTCATGTGGCTCACCATACGGGGCCTCACGGGGATCTGCTTCGCGGTTCTGTTCATGGTCATCGAGAGCTGGCTGAACGAGCAATCCAGCAACGAGAACCGGGGCAAGGTTCTTTCCCTCTATATCATTGTCATGAATGTCACCACCATGGGCGGGCAGCTCATGCTCAACCTGTCCGACCCGGCGCGCGAAACCCTGTTCGTTTTCTGCGCCATCCTGATTTGCTTCTCACTGGTTCCGGTATCCCTGACATCCATCAAGGAACCGGCGCCGCCGCCGTTCGCCCGGGTCAACGTGGCGGCCTTGTACCGGCTGTCGCCGGTGGGCTTTCTCGGTTGCCTGATCTTCGGCATGGTCGATGGTTCGTTCTGGACCCTGGGGCCGGTGTTCGCACAGGACCGCGGGTTTTCCATTGCCGGCATCACCATTTTTATGAGCGCCTTCATGCTCGGCGGCACCATTTCCCAGTGGCCCATTGGCTGGATTTCCGACCGCATCGACCGCCGCATCATGATCGCCGGATGTTGCGTGGGCACCATCGGGACGGGACTGTCGCTGGCTTTCCTGCCCACGCATGAAGGCGTGTATCCGTTTATCATCGCCTGTCTGCACGGCGCCTTCATGCTGCCGCTGTATGCGCTTATTCTGGCGCACGCCAATGACTTCGCGCCCCAGGAAAAACTGGTGGAAACATCCAGCGGCCTGCTGCTCATATTCAGTGGCGGCGCCATTGCCGGTCCTGTGATCGTTGGTCCCCTCATGGAACAACGCGACGCCGGGTATCTGTTCCTCGTGATGTCCCTTGTGTTCGGGGCGCTGGCGCTGTTCGTTTTGTACCGGATTATCCGGCGGCCCATATCCGAGGCCACAGATCGCGCCACCTTCGTGCCGGTGCCGAAAAGCTCCCAGGCCGTCTACGAGATGGAAACCGACGATGAGGTTTCCATGGTCTACGTGGATCAGCGAAAATCGGATCGCCGCTCGGCGCGTTAATCTTCGGTCCACGCCAATGCGGTTTCCAGCATCCTGTGCACGGTGGGCTCGATACCACGGGCCAGATCGGCGCGGAAGGCGAACGGGGGGTGCTCGTCCATATAGCAACACTGCGTCATTTCCAGTTGCAGGGCGTGAACACCCACCGCCGGGTCGCCATAGTGCCGGGTGATGTAACCGCCCTTGAAGCGACCGTTATGGACGGCTGTGTAGCCGCCCGCCGCTGCAAACACATCCATGACGCGCGCCGCCAGGTCACCATCCGCGCTGTCACCTTCCGCCGTGCCCAGATTGAGGTCGGGCAGCCTGCCGTCAAAAAAGCGCGGCACCAGCGACCGGATGGAATGCCCTTCAATCAGAACGGCCCTGCCGTGCCGGGCAACCATGGCATCCAGGGTCTGGCGCAATTTATCATGATAGGGTTGCCAGTAGCGTGTGACCCGGCCCCGCACTTCAGCATCACTCAGCATGACGCCATCCAGATAGATCGGCTCATCATCAAACGTCGAGGTCGGGCATAGTTCCGTATTGCTGGCCCCGGCATAAAGCTCTGCGCCATCGGGCCGCCGGTTCAGATCAATGACGTAACGTGAATGGGTCGCCGTCAGCAGCGCACAGCCAAGCCGGCCTGCGGATTCGCCATACAGCCAGTCCACATGCCAGTCCGTATCCGCCAGCATACGCCCGGCATTACTGAAGCGCACCTCGATATCGCCCGGCACATGGGTCCCCACATGGGGACAGCTGATCAGAACCGGCCTGTCACCCGGCATGAAGTTGAAGACCGGCTCACTCATCTCATTCTTCCCACTCATCCCAGTCTTCCCATTCCTCTTCGCGCATGCTGCCCGCCAGCATGGACCACCGCAACGGGCGCGCGCCCATCACATAGGGAAGCTCGACCAGATCATCGACCAGCCAGCAGGCCAGATCGGCGCGCATGCCGAGCGCCAGGACGCCCCGGTCTTTCAGGCCCAGCGCCCGGGCGCCATATCGCGTCGCGCCCAGCATCACCTCATCGGGTGTCATGCGGAACAGCACACAGGCCATGTTCATGGCCGCCAGCATACTGGTCAGGGGGGAACTGCCCGGATTACAGTCCGTCGCCACCGCCATTGGCACACCCGCATCGCGAAATGCCTGAATGGGCGGTTTTCGGGTTTCGTTCAGGTAATAGTACGCGCCGGGCAGGATAACGGCCACGGAGCCTGCACCGGCCATGGCGTCGATGCCGTCCTGCGCCACGTATTCAAGGTGATCCACGGAGATCGCACCGAACGCCGCCGCCAGCACTGCGCCTTTCATATCCGATAGCTGTTCGGCATGCAGCTTGACCGGCAGGCCCAGATCTTTTGCCACGTCGAACACCCGGCGCACCTGGTCCGGTGAAAAGGCGATGCCTTCACAAAACGCATCGACGGCGTCCACCAGCCCTTCACGCGCCGCCTGTGGCAGCATATCGTTGCAGACCAGATCAATATAGCCGTCGGCATCGTCGCTGTATTCTTTCGGAACCGCATGCGCGCCCAGAAACGTCGTCTGCACATCGACGTGGAAAAAATCCCCCATACGCCGGGCGGCGCGCAACATGCGCAGTTCGGTCTCAACCTCCAGCCCATACCCGGATTTGATTTCCAAAGTGGTTACGCCGTCCGCCGTCAGGGCATCGACACGGGGGAAAGCCTGCACCAGCAAATCGTCTTCATCGGCCTCGCGGGTCGCGGTCACGGTGGACACGATGCCGCCACCCGAACGGGCGATTTCTTCGTAGCTCGCGCCGTTCAGGCGCATGTTGAATTCTCCGGACCGGTCACCGCCGTGGATCACATGGGTATGGCAATCGACCAGTCCGGGCGTCACCCATGCTCCGCCAGCGTCCACCAGACGCTTTGCATTGTCCACCATACCCTCTGGTAGGTCATCATACGCGCCGAACCAGGCAATGTTTCCCCCGGAAATACCAAGGGCGCCAACTTCAATCCTGCCCAGCGGATCATCAGTGCTGCCCGCCATGGAGGCGAGC
>JAJFIE010000141.1 GCA_021775275.1 Rhodospirillales bacterium
TGGGCGGCGCCTCTGTATCGGCGATCAGGTCGCCTCGACTGATGTCAATTTCATCTTCCAGCGTCAGGGTCACCGACTGCCCTGCGAATGCCTGATCCAGATCACCGTCGAAAGTGGAAATAGACTTGATCCGGCTGGATCGTTCCGACGGACTGACAATGATCTTGTCGCCGGATTTGACGGCACCGCTGGCGATCATGCCGCTAAAACCCCGGAAATTCTGGTTTGGCCGGTTCACCCATTGCACCGGCATGCGGAAAGGGCCAGACGCCATGTCCGTGGAGACGTCAATGGATTCGAGGACTTCCATCAACGTAGGGCCGTCATACCAGGGCATTGCCGCGCCACGTTCAAAGACATTATCGCCCCGCAATGCGGACAGCGGGATTGCGTGAATATCAGTCAGACCCAGTTCGGCGGCAAAGGCCCGGTATTCTTTCTCGATCTCGGCAAAGCGCACATGGTCATAGTCCACCATGTCCATTTTATTGATAGCCAGAATGGCATGACGAATGCCCAACAGGCTGACAATATAGCTATGCCGCCGGGTCTGGGTCAGAATACCCTTGCGGGCGTCCACCAGAATGATTGCCAGGTCGGCGGTCGATGCGCCGGTGGCCATATTGCGGGTGTATTGCTCGTGGCCCGGGGTGTCGGCGACAATGAATTTGCGCTTGTCTGTCGAAAAAAACCGGTAGGCGACGTCAATGGTAATACCCTGTTCGCGCTCCGCCTGCAGACCATCAACCAGCAGGGCGAGATCAATTTCGTCGCCTTGTGTCCCGACCTTTTTGCTGTCGGCAGTAACCGCCGCCAACTGATCTTCGAAGATCAGTTTGGAATCGTAGAGCAATCGGCCAATGAGGGTGGACTTGCCATCATCCACACTGCCGCAGGTGATAAACCGCAACAGGTCCTTTTCTTCCTGGGTTTTCAGATAGGCGAGAATATCCGTTTCAATCAGATCAGACTGGTGGGCCATCAGAAATAGCCCTCCTGTTTTTTCTTCTCCATGGAGCCGGACTGATCATGATCGATGACTCGGCCCTGCCGCTCGGATGTTCTTGTCAGCAACATTTCCTGAATGATCGCCGGGAGAGTATCCGCCGTGGATTCCACGGCGCCCGTCAGCGGATAACATCCGAGGGTACGAAACCGGACGGATTTCATCTCCGGTTTTTCATCAGGTTCCAGGGGTATCCGGTCGTCATCGACCATGATCAACGCGCCATCACGCTCAACCACGGGGCGTTGAGCCGAAAAATAAAGTGGAACAATGGGGATGTCTTCCAGATAGATGTATTGCCAGATATCCAGTTCCGTCCAGTTGGACAGTGGAAAGGCGCGAATACTCTCGCCCTTGTTGACGCGGGTATTGTAAAGTCGCCACAGTTCAGGCCGTTGGTTTTTCGGGTCCCAGCGGTGGTTCTTCGTGCGAAACGAAAAGACACGCTCCTTGGCGCGGGATTTTTCCTCGTCGCGCCGCGCGCCGCCAAAGGCCGCATCGAACCCGTATTTGTCGAGTGCCTGTTTAAGCCCTTGTGTTTTCATCACATCGGTATGGACCTGACTGCCATGACTGAACGGTCCAATGCCCCGGGAGACGCCATCCTCGTTCACGTGGACAATGAGATCCATACCGCTTTCCTCGGCCATGGCGTCACGGAACTCATACATGGCGCGAAACTTCCACGTTGTGTCCACGTGCATCAGGGGAAACGGCGGTACGCCGGGATGGAAGGCCTTGCGGGCCAGATGAAGCATTACCGACGAATCTTTGCCGATGGAATAGAGCATCACCGGATTGTCGAACTCTGCGGCAACTTCCCGCATGATATGGATGCTTTCGGCTTCCAGTTGCCGAAGGTGCGTCATAGCGCCGGACATGGGCGGAATTTCCTCAAGGCCGTTGATAAGGGTGGAGATGGCTGCCCGCTACCTGTCCCCGAATCTTGCCGGAAGATAGGGTGAAGCGGGCCGGGCTGCAAGTGTGTTGCGTCACCCTTCACGTGCGGTCTCGCTAGTTTGGCTAATGGACATCAGTAGGCGGGCTTCAGCCGGTGTGCGAAAAGGTGTTCGTAATGGGGCAGGGTCGTCTCATGAATCTCTTTTACCCTGTCGGGAGCATCGGAAATATCGATGTACGTTCGTTTCTGGGGTTTGAGGCCATCAGAGTTGCGAAGATTTTCATGAAATGATCCGCCGTCCCACCAACTCACTTCGTCCCGTGCCCCAGGTTTCCAACTGAGCGCTTCAGGCAGAAACGGTATGCCAACGGCATGGCAGTATGCCTCGGTCATTCCATGCGGGTCTTCCAGCAGATCGTCACTGTCAATCACAGGCGGTGCCTTACCCTTCTGATCACTCAATCGGTTGAAGAGTTCCCTTTGTTCCACAAAGCCGACCTCCTTTGGATGGAAATCCGGCCAATGCCTGTACATGGAGGTGATGGTTTTTGCCGGGTTGCGAATCAGAAAGCTGTGATTGAAGTGGGCGAGAAATTCATCCGACCACATGTGGTGAAGGTAGTGGGGGAATTCTTTCGAAAATACAGCCCCTTTTTCCGCTGCTGCTTTCAGGGTTTCCCAGACACTGTCATAAGATAGTCCCGGGGTTCGTACGCTGTCTGACTGTAAGCGGGGCCATAGTGGTTCATCACCCTGGTACCACGCCTCACCGAATGGTTCGTGGAAACAAATCATGTCGCCGCGTTGTCGCATCATCCACTCGAATGCCGTCGATGTGGAGCGGGGCACAGCCCAAAGAGCAAGAATTTTCTGCATTTCTCAGATCCTCAGGAAAGCGTCGAGAGCAGTTGTCCATGGTTCCCTTCGGGCGCCACGCCAAGTGTTTTGAAAATACGCCAATAGAGGGCGACATCCGATGCAACGATTGATTTGCCCACCACCTCCTCAAGGGCCGGTGTGTAATAAAGTGCCCGTTGCGGCACGCCGTCCGCCCGACGCCAGTTTGGCATGCCATTGACCACAATGGCCTCGGCTTGCGGGGCCAGTTCGGCTACCCTGGTCATTGATTTCTCAGCCAGTTCGCCCGGGAAAATCCAGGTTTTCTCGTTGACCTTTTCCTGAGTGTCATAAAAACCCTGGTCGACAAAATTGCCGGCGTAGACCAGATCAAACCCGGCCTCCCTGAGGAAGCGCGCGATGCCGTCACGCCAGTCGGGCCAGTAGTAAACCGAATTGAGGGCGATTTTCTCGATGTTGAGATCACTTAACGCTTCGATCAGGCAATAACCCGCCATGTGGAACGGGGTTTCATAAGTGTCGCTGATCCGGGCGCAGATATCGTGAATTTCGTCAGGTGTCGTGCCCTGACAATGAACCCAGTTGGTGCCGACCTGACCCACCACATCAGCGCCGTTGTTGGACATGCAGTGGACGACTTCTTCCAGCAAATGGAAATTATCGATCCGCTGGGTCAGTTCATGGGCGTAATCGGGGACGTGGAGCATCCGTCCGTGAGCGCCCACCGTATCGGGCGCAATGCGTAGGAAATCACTGGGCGCGGCATCAAAATCATGCGGCGGTGCTGTAAAACCCACCTGATGGGGGAACAGTTTATTGGCGGGGTTCGTCCATCTTTCGGGTTTCATTTTTCTCTCCGACTCTCACTTTTCGGTTCGACAGAAAGAGGTTGCAGATATACCGTTCATGCAATCAGTGTTCAGTGTTTTATCGTTAAATTCAAATGCATTTATCATCCGGCTAGTATATCAATTTGGATATGATGAATTATCGTTATCAATTACCGTCCCTGAGTGCTCTGAGCGCCTTTGAGTGTGCGGGTCGGCATGCAAATTTCAGTCGGGCGGCTGAGGAATTACGCACGTCGCAACCAGCCGTCAGCCGTCACATCGCAGCTCTGGAGTACTTCCTCGACACCAAACTCTTCGATCGCAGCCGGGGCCGGACCACACTGACTCCCGATGGCCAACGGCTTTACCATTCCGTGATGACGGGCCTTGAGGAAATTGCTACGGCGGTTCGCGAGATTCGGGCGCAACCCGACACTATTTCCATTGCGTGCTCTCATTCCATCTCACATCTCTGGCTCATGCCCCGCTATGATCGATTGCAGCAGTCTCTTGGTGATGATGTGGAAATCGTTACCGTCACCTCGGAATATGAACACCACCCGCGTCTACAGGAAGAAGGTGTCGACCTGAGCCTTACGTTCGCCGGCGAAAACGCGCGTGGCATGGAGAAGACGGTTCTTTTCAAGGAAGAGATATTTCCTGTTTGCGCGCCGGATTTCGCCAACAAGCACGCTAATCTCATTGCTGAGAGGGGCGCAACCGCTATCGAGACATTGCCGTTACTCAATCTTGGGCAACGCAATTATGGTTGGGCTACATGGGAGGCATGGTTTTCTTTAAACGGTCTTGTTCTGCCCGATTTGGAGGGGGGACGGCGATTTGGCAATTATGTCTATCTGCTGGAAGCCGCCTGCAACGGAGCGGGTGTTGCTCTTGGGTGGACGGAACTCGTGGATGACTATCTGACGCAAGGGCGTTTGGTCCCGCTGCCAGGTGAACGGTTATCGACAGGGGGGGCGCTATATCTCCTGGTTAATCCGGTGAGCCGTAATCGGGTTCTTGCCGACCGGGCCGCGCAATGCCTGTGCGCGACCTGAACGGACGCTGTTCCTACGTCCTCGTAGCGGCCATGGGCTTTAGCTTGTATTGCTGTAGCCTGTCAAAAAAGGGTTTGTGATGATCGTAGTAGACACGGAGTTGCGGTGCTGAATCCAGCGTGACGGAGGGCTTTCCGTCATTTTGGCTGTCGGTGGTTTCGCTTTCCTTGCGAATGCCCTTCGCGCCGATGACGTCACCATGCCAGGCGGTGACGCCCTGCCAGTCTTTGGGCGTCGTGTTACTCCATTCAAGGGCGTGAGGAAGAAACTCTACACCAATAACGGTCGAATAGGCTCGCATCATGCCTGCGGCATCATCCTGAATATCCGCTGCTTCGATGACCGGCGGTATCGTTCCATAGGTTTCCGAAAGCCAGGTGAAATGTCTGTACTGCATCTCGACCCCGATTTCTTCGCAGGTCATATTGGGGTCGAGCTTGTAATAGGAAACGATGGATTTGGCCGGGTCACGGATCAAAAATGTATGCGTAATGCGGTCGGCGAACGCTCTGTCGTCCTTCATGCGATCAAGAATATAATAGCTCATATCCTTGAAAAATACGGGGTTGGTTTCCGCCGCCTTCAACAACATGGCCCGGATATCTTCGTAACTTGTGGGGGTACCGGGTGGGACGTCGAAATGCGGCATCTCTTTTTTGGCGTCACCCACATAGTAGAGATACATGAACGGCTCGTGGAAACAGGTGAAATCACCCCGTTCCCGCATGATACGCTCCATAGCCGTGGACATGGACCGTGGGTGACTCCAGAGTGCGACGATGGGGTTCATGGCGGTCCTTTACCCTAAGTGATCGTGGTCAAATTCAGCAAAAAGCATCACTGCCGAGGCCCCCAGTTTTTTCAAACGATAATGCGGCGTTGCGGGTATGCGCCAGATGTTTCGCCCGCGCTTCTTCGCTGGCGTCTACGTCGGGAAGTATATGCGTCTCCACGTTGATGATGCCACAGTACCCAAAGATGCCGGCGTCAATCTGGCGTTGAAACGCGCCATGATAACCGTATCGACGATAGAGTCCCTGGCCACTGGCGGCAGGGCAAAACAGGGCGACTTTTCCGTGCTTTAACAGGCCAACGGAGCTACCTCCTTCGTAGGTAAAGGCGAAGCCGCTGGTGAAAACGCGATCGACCCAGCCCTTGAGGATCGCTGGCATCGACCACCACCAGACAGGAAAGAAGAAAGCCATGGCGTCGGCTTCAATGACCCGTTTCTGTTCGGCGGCGACCTCGGTTGATGCATCGGCGCGTCCCTCGTAGTGGGCGATATCCGCCATATTAAAGCGGGGATCGAACCCTTCCGTGTACAGGTCTGCGATGTCGATGGAATGGCCAGCGGATTGCGCAGAGGTGGTGAACTCATCGAGTAGCGCGCCGGTAAAGGAATTCCTGTTGGGGTGCGCCAGTACGGCCAAAATCTTCATTACAATGTTTCCTCCCGTCTTTTACCTTGTTATCTCCGACCGATCCCTATTCGGGAGCGGCGGCCACGTTGATCGGTTTGCCATTGAAGTAGGCCGTCATGTTTTCGATGGCGATATCCATGATGGCGGTTGTGGCGTCCGGCGTATTGAAGCCGGTATGCGGTGTAATCACCACGTTATCCAGATTGCGTAACGGATGATCTGTCGGGAGGGGTTCTTCGTGGAAAACGTCCAGGCCTGACGCCCCGATAGCGCCATATTCCAGCGCAGAAATTATCGCTTTTTCCACGATGACTTCGGCTCGCGCTGAATTGATCAGGACAACGCCACGCTTCAGCTTGGAAAGCCGCTGGCCATCCAGCATATTTTCCGTATCCGATGTCAGGGCCAGATGAAGCGAAAGCACATCGCTTTCCGATAAAACCTCATCCAGTTCCTTGAACTCAACACCTGCGGAAACAGCGCGTTCGGGGCTGGGATTCCGGGTCCAGGCGATAACGCGCATACCGAAAGCCCGGGCGAGGTGCGCTGTTCGAGTGCCGATGCCACCAAGGCCAATAAGTCCCAGCGTTTTGCCTTTCAGGTCAAACGCCGGGAGTCCCTTGTTCCACCCGCCTTGTCGGGTGTCACGGTCAAGCCGCGTAATTTGCCGGGCGGAAGCAAGTATAAGGCCAAAGGTGTGTTCGGCGACGGTCTCATTGGCATATCCCGGTGTATTGGTGACGGTGACTCCTTGGCGGGCTGCCATCTCCAGGTTGATGAAATTGGCAGCCCCAATGCCTGTGAAGGCAACGAATTCAAGTTTGGGCGCCTGTGACAAGACCTCATCCGGCAGGTCCCATCCCAGAAAAATGGCCTCCGCATCACCGATACGTTTCAGATATTCATCCGTGGTGTCGGGAGCACCTGTGTAGAGTGTGAAGTCGCCCAGGGTTTTGACGCGTGTCAATCGCTCGCCCGTGAGAATATCTCGGGTCGCATCGTCCCCGTCGGGATAGACGATCTTGCGGCGGACAACCATTTCGCACCCCTTTGAGACAGACCGCGTAGAGGCCAGATGGTAACCCGCTATATCTGAGGCTGAAACCTCAATCTGGTCGCTCTGCCTGCCGTCAGGCGGCAATCCTTGACGGCATTGATGGGCGCACCCCCAGTATGTGGCAGATGGCAAAGCAGAGATCGGCCTGATTCAGGGTGTAAAAATGGAACGTGTCGATACCCTGAGCATAAAGTGCCCGGCATTGTTCTGCGGCTACTGATGCCGCGACCAGCCGCCGGGTGGCGGCGTCATGGTTCAGGCCCTCAAACAATTCGCCCATCCATTTTGGAACGTTGGCGCCACAACGATCCGCAAAACGAGAAATCCGGCGGAAGTCTGTGACCGGTAGAATTCCCGGTATGATCGGTGCGGCAATTCCTGCATTTCGCGCACGTTCGAGAAACCGAAGGTAGTCCTCCACATCAAAGAAAAATTGTGTAATGGCACGGCTGGCCCCTGCATCCAGCTTCCGCTTCAGATTGTCCAGATCAGCTTCTTCGCTTCCGGCCTCGGGATGGGTTTCCGGATAGGCGGCGACGCTGATATCGAAATTGGCGACATCGCGCAGGCCAGCCACCAGATCGGCGGCATAGGCATAACCCTTCGGATGGGGTTCATACCGGTTTGATCCCTTGGGCGGGTCACCCCGCAAAGCAATGATATGGCTGCCACCGGCATCGACGAACTCTTGTGCTGTTTGATTGATCGTCTCGCGTGATGCCCCGGCACAGGTCAGGTGCATGGCTACTTCTGTCTTGGTTGTGCGGTTCAGGGACTTGACCGCCTCCAACGTCCGATCATGAGTGGCGCCGCCTGCGCCATAGGTAACGGAGACGAATGATGGGTCCAGCGGCAGCAATCGCTCTACCGAAGCCCAGAAAGGTCCTGCGCCATTTCCGACTGTCGGGGGGAAGAACTCAAAAGATACATTGACGTCCTGTGGTAATGGCGTGGCGATCGCCAGATCAAGTGCCGCAGCTCGTCCCCGGGCGGTAACGTTCATAAGCGGGCTGGTTTCGTTTTTGGATAACATCATGAAATCCTCAATGGGTTGATAGCGGGCGGGGGGTTGGCAAGGGGCGGGATGGGGTGACATCGGGTTTGTTCCCGGCATGAGTATCCGGTTTTTCCGCAAGCCAAAGCGATACTGTCAGCGGGTTACCTTTCAGGTGCCGGGTATGCGCCAGACGCATTCCGGTACTTTCGAGCCAGTTCTGGACTTCGCCGACCGGAAAGCCCAAACGCCGATGGGCATGGTCGCGCCGCAGCTCTTCGACATCATGGGGAGAAAAATCGACGATCAACAGCCGCCCCCCCGGTCGCAGTGTTCGCACGGCCTCATCAACGGCAAATTCCGGGTCATCCACATAATGCAGGACCTGATGAAACAGAATGGTGTCAAATGAATGATCGCTGAATGGTAGATCATACATATCGCCATGACGGACATGGCATTGTTCCAAATTCAACCGCCCAAGATTAGCCCGCGCCATGGCGAGCATGCTTCGGGAGCGATCAATTCCTTCGGCCCTATGGGATGTGGACGCCAGAATTTCGAGCATACGGCCCGTCCCGGTACCGATGTCCAGCAGATCACCTGTTTCCTTGTCCGCCAACAATGACAGAACCGTGTCTTCTACTTCCTGATCATCCACGTGCATGGCCCGCAGTGAATCCCACTGACGCGCATTGGTTCGGAAATACTCGGCGGCTTTGGTTTCGCGTTCATGTTTGATCTGCGCCATGCGGGTCTGATCATGCCGCAGAGCATCATCTTCTACCGGGAGAATGCACGAAATCTGGCGCGCAACCTCGGCCCCGATGCCATCCCGTGACAGGCGGTGGAAGACACAGGCCCCTTCCGGCAATTTCTCCAACACACCGGCATCGACAAGAAGTTTCAGGTGTCGGGAAATGCGCGGCTGGCTTTGGCCAAGAATACGGCAGAGTTCGTTGACAGTCAGATCGCCGACCCGGCACAGGGCGACAACGCGTAGGCGTGTCGGCTCCGCAATAGCGCGTAAGGCGTTTAACAAGTGGGGTAAATCTGTGGTCATAGATTTTTCCAAATTTCACAGGGCGCATTGATAATCATGTATTGCTATCTCAATTACATAAATATATCAAGATATCTTTATGTAATTTGTCCACATAAATAATGCGGTGAGCAAGACGTTTGGCTAGCCGGTGCGTGGTTATGTGGGATATGCTGTGTTCGGTAGATGAAGATCGGAGCGAACAGGCGATGTTAGACGAAATCGAAACAAGGAACCGCAAATTCACCAAGATGCTCGAAGAAGCGATTAGGCAATCCAATCACGAAGTGATTGATCCGATGCTTCCACCGTTGACGGTTCAATCGATTCTTCCTATTGCCGTTATGGTTGCAAAACTGAGAGGCCGGTATATCGCTGAGGCATTTAAAATGGTGGCAAACAAGAAAGACGGCTTTCCGGACCCGGAACAGATCGCCAAATTGCGTGAATACCGGGAAGCCTATGAAGAGGCCTTGGCTGCCTCACAATCGTTGGAG
>JAJFIE010000142.1 GCA_021775275.1 Rhodospirillales bacterium
CATGAGGGAGGAGTCCGCCAAAAACACCGGAAAACACTGAAAAACAGCCAAAAAGGAAAACATTCCGGCCACAACCGGACCTCCATGACCTAATGTCTTGAGCGGAAAGGCAAAACCTCTTCTCTGTTTTAATTACGCAAAGGTCTCAATTTTATTGACTTTTTACCGAAAATATGTTTTAATTCCTTTTTATTTTGCTCTTTGACGCTGTGAATATGGGAATCCACGCCAGCCGATGTCGCCGTGCGCGTTGGTCGGTTGCTATTTTATGTCGTCTGCCCCGATTCCTCCCCGATTCCTCCCCGGCTCGTCCCCGGGCCAATCCCGCCATCACGTTATTTTTGGCAGTGCGCAGGCATCAGCAGCCAAATGTTACAAATGTAAACAATACAATCATATGCGATTGCTTGTAACCTATTGATTATATTGGCGGAATCAAAATTTTCCATAATACCGGAACGATGGATGTAGACAAATGTGAACAAATGTCTACATTTTATGGAATATCAATAAGTTAGCGGATGCGATATGGCGGACTGATCCATCCCCCTGTGACAGGGGGAGGCGCAAAGGACACGGCCATGCCAACCGCACCATCCCTTGGCCGTGCGTCTGTGGCGTTGGTAAATTCTTACTTCGATAACCGTGAAATGGTGTCGGTGGTCGAATGGCCGTCTTCCAGTTTGGCCAGAACGACCTTGCCGCCGAATTTTTTCACCACGTCCGCGCCGACCACCTGACTGACCGCATAGTCGGCGCCCTTGATCAGCGCATCGGGTTTGATGGCCTTGATGAGCTTGATCGGCGTGTCCTCGCTGAACAGCACGACGGCGTCAACGAATTCCAGCGAGGCCAGCACCGTTGAGCGGGCAATCTCGTTCTGAACCGGGCGGTCGTCGCCTTTCAGGCGTTTCACCGAGGCATCGGAATTCAGGCCGACGATCAACCGGTCACAGGCCGCCTTCGCCTGTGACAGCAACGAAACATGCCCCGGATGCAACAGGTCGAAACAACCGTTGGTAAAGCCGACTTTCAGGCCCTGGCGCTGCCATCGCTGAACCCGCTCGAGGACCTGATCCAGGTTGAGAATTCTTGCTTCGGCATCGCTGATTTCCTGGTGATGCAGCGCGATGGCCACATCACCGGCGTAGGCTGCGGCGGTGCCGACTTTGCCGACGACGATCCCCGCCGCAACATTGGCGAGGGCGGCGGCATCCCGTATGGATGCGCCGGCGGCCATGGCCGTTGCGATGGTCGCCACCACGGTGTCGCCTGCACCGGAAACATCGAACACTTCGCGGGCCTCGGCCGGCAGGTGCGTGACCGCGCCATCGGCAGTGACCAGCGTCATGCCGTCCTGCGACCGGGTCACCAGAACGGCGCCCAGATCGTATTCCACCACAAGCGATTTCGCCGCGTCGATAATATCGCTCTCAACGGTGACGGGATGACCAACGGCTTCGGCAAGTTCCGCACGGTTCGGGGTCACCAGATCGGCGCCCTGATACCGCCAGTATTCGCGCCCCTTGGGATCAACAATAATCGGACACCCGCGCGCGCGGGCCGCGTCGATGACCGCTTCAATGACGTCGGGCACCAGAACGCCCTTGCCATAATCAGAGATAACCACGGCGCCACAGGTTTTCATGGCTTTCTTCGCGGCCTCGATGATCTTGAGGATGACCTTCCCCTCGATCGGCTGATCATCTTCATGATCTGTCCGTAACATTTGCTGTGTGTTCGCGAGATAGCGGGTCTTGATGCCCGTTGCCCGCGTCTTGTGAACGGTCAGGGCGGTTGTTGAAACGTGATCCTCGGTCAACAGCGCCTTGATCTCGGCTCCGGCCTCGTCATCGCCAATAATGGCGGCAAGGGTGGAAGCGCCGCCCAGCGCCGACACATTGCGCACAACATTTCCGGCGCCGCCCAGCATGCCGATTTCGCGCTCTATCTGGAGAACAGGGATCGGCGCTTCCGGCGAGATCCGGTCAACCCGGCCATAGACAAAACGGTCCAGCATGACGTCGCCGACGCACAGCACCCGGGCATCCTTCAGTTTATCGACCAGGGTGGCCAGATCACGCCGGTCCGTCATGTCCCGTTCTGTCATATCAGGCCCAATTCAGTTTCGAGTGCGCCGCACAACATATGGCCAAGAATGATATGCATTTCCTGAATACGGGACGTGGTCCCGGACGGCACGATCAGGCACAGATCGGCAACCTCCGCCAGTTTGCCGCCATCCCTGCCGCCCAGACCCACCGTTGTGCACCCAATGGCCCGGGCGGCTTTCAGGCCTTCCAGGACGTTGGCTGAATTGCCGGATGTGGAGATGCCAATGACGGTATCTTCGGGCTTGCAGAGCGCGTCAACCTGACGCGAGAAAAGTTTCTCGAACCCCATATCGTTTCCCGTGGCGGTCAGCGCGGATGTGTCCGTGGTCAGGGCGAAGGCGGCGATGGGCGGACGGTCTTTTTTGTAGCGAATGGTCAGTTCCGTCGCCAGATGCTGGCTATCGGCGGCGCTGCCGCCGTTTCCGAAAAACACGATTTTTCCGCCCTTCCGGACGGTTTCAAGACAATGGGCGAGCAGGTCGGCAAAGGGCTCGCGGACGGCATCCCGGGTGGCCGTCGCCACGTCCGCATGCTCAGCGAATTCATCATCAAAAAACCCGTCTATGTCCATGATTCCTCGCGAAAAGACAACAGAAGCAATTGTGCCGGTGTTCTGTGGTTCTTTTACGCCACCCGCTCCGGGATTGCAAAGCCGGGAAAGAAATTCGTTGGCCGGGGGTGTGGCGGGCGCCCTGTTCATTCCCCCTTGAAATCAGGGGCGCGTTTCTCCGCTGCTGCGGCCATTCCTTCTTGCAGGTCGCTGCTTCCATAGACCCGGTGATAGGCCGCGGTAATCCGGTCGGCATCAGGCGGCTGGTTCCGTGCGATGCGGTTGATGAAATCCTTCATGGTCCGATGGGTCAGCGGCGCACCACCACAGATATCTGCGATCAGGGCATCACAGGTATCGGCAAATTCATCGTCCGGTGCGAGCTGATCGATCAGACCCCAGTGCAGGGCCTGATGCGCAGTCACAGGGTTGCCGGAAAATATCAGCCATTTTGCGCGCGCCGGGCCGATAGCGCGAACGATCCGGGTTATCTGGTCCGGAGTGTACATGAAACCCAGCCGCGCCACGGGAATTCGGAGCCGGACGCGTTCGGCGGCGATGCGGATATCACACCCCATGGCCAGGGCCAGACTGCCGCCCACCACATGACCGTTCAGTCGCGCAACGGTTGGTTTGGCACAGC
>JAJFIE010000143.1 GCA_021775275.1 Rhodospirillales bacterium
TCAGGGGTTCGATTCCCCTCGGCTCCACCACTTTTCCCCCGGATCGCATGATTTTTCTGCGACCCAACGTCTACGCTTTCTGCATGATAAAATCCCAGCCCCTGGGGCAGGTGGCCACATGCCGGTAACCAGTACTTTCAAGGAAATTCTGCGCGCTGTACGCCACGTCACCCGCCAGAATCACGTCATTTTGCTCAATGATGATAAGCGGCCATGAAGATTCGATTGTCTGCATGCCGCCCCGGACGACCTTTTCCTCAAAACCTTCCACATCGATTTTGATATAGTCGATATCGTCCAGCTCAAAATCATCGAGCCTGAAGCATGGCGTCGACCACATTTGACCCTGCACCCAGTTATGGCTGCCGCCACGCATATGAATATCAGTCTGCTCGTCACCGAGCGCGCAGGTGAAGTGCGTAACCTTTGCCAGATCCACGTTATAGGAGAACCGCTCGAACCTTCTGGGATCGAAGCTGTAGGTATGATCGAAATATTTCTGAAGATAGCGGCTGTATTCGCCGTCCCGACAACCGACATCAACGGCATTTCTGAAAGATTTGACAAAAGGCTGCGATGCAAGCCAGGTCATTTTGCAGTGGTGTTCAGGATATTCCCTGTCACCATCCGGTGAAAAGATGAAATCCCTGTCAAACCACTCATCGCGATAGGGGTTTGCATCAAACTTGCTGGGCGCAATTATGGGGTTCATGGAATTTCATTTTCAGAATGGAAATCAGGGCCCGGTTTCGAACCCGCCGACAGGCGATCACCAGACTATATCCCTTTTCTGATTCCAGGACAATTCTGCGGCGGTGTGGGCAATCTCCAGTGCTCAACGGGTCAGTGAACGATCCGTTCCACGGGCAGGGTGACGGTTACGGTCGTGCCTTCGCCTTTGACGCTCTCGATGGTGAGTGTGCCGCGGTGCAGCTCCACCAACTGGTTGGTCAGTGGCAAGCCGATCCCGGTGCCCTCGATCTGACTCACTTCGGCATTCCTGATTTGCCTGAACGGAATCAGGGCGGCTTCCTGCTCATCTTCCGTCATGCCCACGCCGTTATCGCTAACAGTAATGACGGGGCATCCCTGATCGTCGGTACCACCGCTGATCGTGACAGCGCCGCCATTAAGCGTGTATTTGATGGCGTTGATCAGCAGATTAAGAACAATCTGGCGGAACCGGCGGGGATCAATCATCAGGGTTAACCCCTCAAATCCGGCATCCCCCGTCAGTGATATATCCTTGGTGCGGGCAGGAGGGCCCGCCAGCTCAAGCATCTCAGCCACCAAAACGGCCATGTCGTGTGGTTCCAGATCGATGGACATCTCCCCTGCTTCAATGGCGGACATATCCAGAAGATCGTTGATCAGCGCCAGCAGCAATCGACCGGAGTTCTGGATATTCTCCATGTAATCCCGGTAACGCTCATCGCCGAGCGGCCCGAACACTTCGGTGCGAATAGCATCAGAGAATCCGATCACGGCGTTCAACGGCGTGCGAAGCTCATGACTCATATGCGCCAGGAAATCGGATTTGGCCCGGCTGGCCTGTTCCGCGCGCAGCTTTTCACGGCGCAGTTCATCCTCGCGTTCCCGGTTACCGGTGATATCCCGCATGATACCGACAGAGGCCGCGAGCGAACCATCGGCATGGAGCCGCAACGGCGCCGTGACTTCGTGCATCCAGCGAATTTCGCCGTCCTGACGGACAATTCTGTATTCCTCGTCATAAGGAACCCCGGATTCGACAAAAGACGTCATCACGCCTTTAAGGCGCGCCCGATCATCAGGATGTATGGCCGCCAGCTCACTTTCCAGTGAGGATGATTGCTTCAGTATTTCTTCGATGGTTGCGCCATAGAGCCGACAATAGGCTTCGCTCACATAGCTCATACCGTAGGGATCATCCGCCCACGTCCAGAACCCGATGTCGAATTTATCCTCGACCTGACTGAACATGACCTCGCGGCGGAGCAGGTCTTCTTCTTCCAGTTTC
Source organism: Rhodospirillales bacterium (assembly GCA_021775275.1). Classification (GTDB taxonomy): domain Bacteria; phylum Pseudomonadota; class Alphaproteobacteria; order Rhodospirillales; family Casp-alpha2; genus JAJFIE01. Next base: position 2,000 of record JAJFIE010000143.1, read on the forward strand.
CGCGCCGTGATATCGCGAAGCGTGCCGATGGATGCCGTCAGCTTCCCTGTGCCCGACACCCGCAGCGCCGCAGACACTTCATGCACCCATCGAACCGTACCGTTCGTGTGCACGATGCGGTATTCCATATCATAGGGTTCGGCGATTTCCTGAAAATGGAAAAGGGCCTCCCTGACACGTTCCCTGTCGTCCGCATAAACCAGGGACACCTCGCCCTCAATGCTGGACGTTTTTTCACGGTACTCCTCAGGGGACAGGCCGTAGATTTTTGGCACGCCGTCACTACAGTATGTAGCGCCGTAACTCTCTTCATCCCAGGTCCAGTACCCGATCTGGATCGACTCTTCGATCTGGCGATAGACGATATCACGCTGGCGGAGTTCTTCTTCTCCTTTCTTGCGCTCGGTAATGTCCTGAAGCGTACCGAGCGCCTGTGTCATCTTTCCATCCACCACCTTGTGGGGCATACCGATCTCATGAACCCAATGTGTTTCCCCATCGGGATGGTTGATGCGATATTCCTCATCAAAGGGTTCGGTATTTTCCCTCGAACGGCGTGTCGCGGCGCTTACCCGCTCTCGATCATCTGGATGAACCCGGGCAATATCCGCTTCCGGTGAGGCCTGCATCTCTTCGAATTCTTTGCGCGAGACCCCGTGCATGGCAGCCGCCTGATCGCTGAAATACAGGAAATGGCCTTCGGTCATGTCCCACATCCAGTAGCCGAGCTTGCCAATTTTTTCCGCCTGCGCCGCCAGCAGACGCTGTGTCTCCAACTCCTCCTCACTCCTCTTACGTTCTGTCACGTCGTGTATCAGGCCCATGGTGACGATACGTTCATCCTCGCCCAGGGCCCGCCGGACGGCGACTTCGTTAACCCAGCGCTGACCTTTATCCGGGTGCTCGATACGGTATTCCACATCAAGCGGTGCGCCGTACAGACGGCTGTTCTCGTAGGCTTCCGCAACCCGTTCCCGATCATCGGGGTGCGCCAGGGCTACGTCAGCGTCTTCACCAACCACGGTGGCTTCCATCTCTTCGGGCGTCATGCCGTGCATATAGGCGAGGCTATCGCTGCAATAGATATTCCGCTGGGACTCCACATCCCATATAAACACGCCAAGGCCCATTACTCCTTCGACCTGGCGGATGAAAAAGCGTTCGCGCTCCAGCACTTCGCGCTCCGTGATTTCTTCCGTTATATCGCGCATGGTCACGATGGAAGAAATCACTCGCCCGGCGTCCATTTCGTAGGGCTCACCGATTTCACGCACCCACCGTATCGCTCCATCGGCACGGTGAATTCGGTACTTCACATCATAAGGTTGCCCATTGCGTACACATTTGGCGTATTCGGCATTGACCCGTTCGAGGTCATCTTTGACCACCTGCATCAGGGCTCTGTTGGATTGTCCCTGTTGTCTGAACTCTTCAGGTGTCAGGCCATAGATTTCCGGAATGACATCAGTGAATTTCAAATAAGTGTCATTCACCTCATCCCACAGCAGATGGCCAACACCGGCAATGCTGGATGCCTGGCGTGATAGCTCAATCGCCTGCCGCTTCTCCTGCTCGTCTTCCTTTTCCCTGGTGATATCGCGGAGGGTTGAAAACACGGCAAAAATGTTGCCTGCGTTGTCGCGCAATGGCGTATAACGCACGTTCACCCACCTCAGACCATGGGTCGGGATATCGAACATCTCTTCATATTCGGTGGCTTCCCCATCCATGCACATCTTCATGTGGGGTTTTATGATTTTGTTAAAAACAGTGTTTCCGACCAGGTATTCCTGTGTTTTACCGATGATGTCTTCGGGAGCCTGACCATATCGCGCCGCGAAGGCCTGATTTACATAGAGATAGTGGAAC
>JAJFIE010000144.1 GCA_021775275.1 Rhodospirillales bacterium
GTTATGGTCGCGTTGATCGAGTTTGGCGGCTGCATCCTGATAATACGTTTCCGCAAAATCATAGTCACCAGAGACGGTAGCTGCGATACCAATAATGTATTCAACAACGATCCCAGCCCAGGCAGATGTGAACTGAAAAGCGAGTAGATCATTTTCCTTACTGAACTGAACACGGCGCGGGAACAGTTCCGAGAACTCCTGCACAAACTGTTTTTTAATGATTTCGTTCTCAATTGGCGCGTGTGCGACGATACCGTCCAGTTCAACAACATGATGCTCTTCCCCATCCAACACCCGTTGTCGCGCGCGTCCATAGATCATGAAATGAGCTCGAGACCGGACGCGGAGTTTTTCCGCGTCATTTGCTGTGTTTACGCGGTTTGCGATGTGTTGATGGTATTCGATAAAATCGAAGGACGACCCACTTGGACTCGCGTTGAGCTGTTGTTGTAGGGGAATCGTGAAATCTTCACGAACACGCCGATATTCAATTTCATCGTCACACGCGATGCTTACAACAAATCCGAATTTTCCTTTCTTCGTCGTGGGAATTCGTTTTGAAATTCGCCACGTCAAAAATATACTCACCCAGAGAGTCATCAGCGATGTTATGACTACTATCCGCGTCGCTTCAGCTGCGGCAAATAATCCCCCTAATGCTAGTCCACCAGTTACCAAAGCCCATATTAGGCCGGTAGTATCAAACCAATGTTTCTTAAAAAATTCGACAGCTTCTGAAAAACCAACTTTCAAGGATACTTCACTCCATTTCCCTATGGTTAAGGAGATACACCCATAGACACAATATATACGATAGAATATTATAGGCATGACAATATATAGTGTGTGCCAATTATCGCAATGAAATCGTATCTATAGAGAAACAATATGTTCAACTATGGGGCCTCAGCAGCCACATCGTGACGAGGACCGTTGCCCTTACTGTCGAGAGATCTGCTTGATAGTTATCGTGCTGCTGCGGGAGTGATTTGGTTTGGTGGACCTGCCCATAATTTCATTATCACGGATGGCAAAAACCCTGCCCTATTCCCGATCAACGCAGAGCTAACTTACTTACGTAATACCGGCTGTATATCTGATCAAAATGCCCAAATTACCTTTCTGTTCCTACCACTGATCCTCAATGCCCAGTCACGTTCGAATTACTCTGAGACCAACACTCCAGTGTAATGTAGGAGATGCAAAGCGTTGTGCGGCTTCGATCTTGATTCAGGTCACTCAACAAATCGCCTGCGCGGATCGTATTTGACTCTGTTAGCGGATTCTGTAACGCTGATGCCCAGGATTTAGACTCCACGAAATATTTGAACACGGCGTTGCGCCGTGCAGGCAACGAGGCCTCGCCGATTGGTACCGTTCATACGGTACGGGTTGCGGGGTTTTTAGTTTTGGATGGACGAAGACATGGGTTCTGATATTCCCGTTGGGTTGCTTTACTCGACGACCGGCACCTACGGCGTTATCGGGCGTGATTGTCTCGATGGCGCGCTCAAGGCGCTTGAGGAAATCAACGCGGATGATGCCTATGACTTTCGTCTGGTTCCCAAGATCGAGAATCCCGGCGGCAATATTGATGAATATCAGCGCCTGACGGAATCAATTCTGCGGGATGGCCAGTGTCGCCAGATTATCGGCACGGTGACGTCCATCAGCCGCAAGGAAATCATCCCCATCATCGAAAAGCATGATGTTCTGCTGTGGTACGTGGCGCCCTATGAGGGGTTCGAGTGTTGTGAAAATGTCATCTATACCGGCGCCTGCCCCAACCAGCATATTGTGCCGTTGTTTGGCGAGGTCATCCCCAAATTCGGCAAGCAGGCCTATCTGATCGGCACCAACTATGTCTGGGGATGGGAAGTCAACCGGATCGCCCGCGAGCTTGTTACGGCATGCGGCGGCGATGTGACCGGTGAGCATTATCTGCCGTTTCACTCGACCGACGTGGAACGGATGATCGACACCATTCGCGAGACCCGTCCGAGTTTTGTGCTGAACAATCTGATCGGGGCGTCCAGTTACGCTTTCTTCCGGGCCTATTTCTCGGCGGGCAAGACAGATCCGTTTTTCCATCCTGACAACTGTCCCATTATCAGCTGTAACCTGACGGAATGTGAGCTGGACAAGATCGGCTACGATGCGGCGAAGGGCCACCTGAGCATCGCGCCCTATTTCGAAAATCTTGAAACAAGGGACAATGAAAATTTCCTGACGGCTTTAGGTGAGCGTGAAAGCCCTTTGCGCCGGGTCTCCGTTTTTTACGTCAATGGCTATGTCACGGCCTATTATCTGGCGGATGCCATCCGGGCCGGCGGTTCCGATGATATCGAGACGGTCAAGGCTGCGTTATTCGACAGGGATTTCGAGACGCCTCTCGGGCCGACCCGTATCAGTTCACGGACCAATCATGCGGCGCTGCCTTCCTATCTGGGGCAAATCCGCGCCACCAACGGGTTTGATGTTTTATCAGAGAAGCAGACCGCCACGGAGGCCGACCCCTATCTGGTGAATTTCAACACCATGCAGTTTGCCGCAGATATCGCCGATGCCGAACGGCGACAGTCGTCATCCCATTTGAAGGTGATCAAATGACCACCATTCATACACCCAACTTCCTCCAGCGACGGGCCGTCATTCTTCACCGCAAGGATGACAATATCCGTCGGCTTGAGCGCCAGCTCGATCTGCTTGGAATGGAGAGCAGCGTGGTCTGGCCTGAATTTGACCTGGGCGCCAGCCCTGCGGATGTTGTGTTTTATGATGGGGATAACGGATATGACGGAATTTTCCCCTGGCCCAAGGGGTTCCCGCCCGTACCGCTGGTCGCCCTGATTTCCACGGAGGCGCCGGGCAGGCTGGAGTGGATTTTATCGCAGGAAACGTCGGCCCATATGGTCAAGCCGATCCAATCCAGCGGCGTCTACAGCACACTGGTCATCGCCTTTTCGAACTTCGAGCGCCGCACCGTGTTACAGGATCAACTGAACGCTCTTGAAGGCCGCATTGCCCAGCGACCCGCCGTGTTCCGCGCCCTGCTGATGGTCATGGAACATGCGGAAATCGGCGATGATGAAGCCTTTGCCCTGCTGCGGTCGGCGGCCATGAACAAACGCCAGTCCATCGAGGATTTCTGCACGCACTTCGACGAACAGACTGCCCGCATGCTGAGCGCCAAGGCGGCTCCCGGTAAAAAGGGAATGCAATGAACGTTCTGCGGCAATTGCTGGCGCGAAAACTGGGGTTGTTTGGTCTGGTGACGGTGGGGGTTACGGTGATCGTCGCCATTCTGGCGCCCTGGATCACGCCTTATGCACCGGACCTGCAATTGTTTGAGGGACTTACCCTTGAAGGCGCGCCGTTGCCACCCAACAGCCAGTTCTGGCTCGGCACAGACCTGCTCGGGCGTGATGTCCTGTCACGGCTGATCTATGGCGCCCAGACATCGTTGATTATCGGTGTCGCCGCCAACGGCGTCGCCGTCCTGATCGGCAGCATTCTGGGGATTACGGCAGGTATGCTGCGCGGTATCGTTGGCGCAGTGCTGATGCGGTTTACCGACCTGATGATGGCGTTTCCGGCTTTGTTGCTGGCCATTGTGCTGGCGGCTATTTTCAAGCCGAGCCTGTGGATCGTCGCCCTGGTGATCGCCATGGTCAACTGGGTTCAGGTCGCGCGGGTGATTTACAGTGAAACCGTATCCTTGGCAGAGCGTGATTTTATTGATGCGGAACGTGGGCTGGGGGCGTCACGCCCACGGATACTGATCCGCCATATTGCGCCGCATCTGGTGCCATCGATCATTGTTTTCGGAACTTTGGGAATTTCCACGACGGTGCTGCTTGAGGCGACGCTCAGTTATCTGGGTGTCGGTGTTCAGCCTCCGACGCCCAGTTGGGGAAACATCATTTTCGAGAACCAGACGTACTTCGCCAGCGCACCGTGGCTGGTTTTCTTTCCCGGTTTTGCC
>JAJFIE010000145.1 GCA_021775275.1 Rhodospirillales bacterium
GGATAGTCGCCACACAGCTTGGCAAACAGATCCGGCGATAACATAGCCAGTTGACAATCGCCCAGTGCAACAACCGATGCCGAGCGAGGCGAGCCATCAATGGCAGCAAGTTCGCCAAAATGTGCGCCTGCGGGCAGATCATCAAGGGTAATTTCCCGTCCGGAAAGCGAGTAATTGGCAACCCGTGCCGCACCTTCAACAATGAAGAAAATATCCCGGCTGTTACTTTGTCGGTCAATGATCTGCTCATGCGGAGCGTATCGCTTCCACACGCAGGCCTTGGTCAAACGCGCTAATTCATCCTCCGGCAGATCAGCCAGAAGCTTGACGATTTTCAGGCCTGATTGCTCCGAATCGGACACCGGCATTACTCCCTTCAGCGCGCTCTGGTTTCCTCCCGCCACGCCATTACATTTGCAAGGTTCCGGGGCAAAACGAGCCGTCAAATCGAGCGTGGCAAGTTATATTTTCGCAACATTATAGGGGTTTATCTGATTTGGCGAGCATATGGTTAAAAAACCCGCAGGAGAGTTCCTAGCATACAACCGCATGACCGCCACGGCGGGGGTCACCCACTGTATCAAAGATTTGCCCATCCGGGGCATACCGCACGGCATGAACGCCGCCAAAAAACATATTAGGCTTCTCCCAGAGCACTGTTTCCGGCGCAACGTCCTTCAGATCGTCCAATTCCGCCCGTGAACGGGGGCCTTCCATATTAAGAACACTGTTTTCGAAATGGAGTCGGGGCTCACATACAGCGGAAGCGATATCCATGCCATGGTCGAGAATATTGCTGATCACCTGTAGTACCGCGGTTCTGATCCTGTTCGAGCCACCGGAGCCGAGCGCCGTTACAGTATTATTTTCCTCCAGCACCAGACTGGGTGACATCATGGAACAGAGACGTACATCTTCAGGCCATGCGTTGAATCCGAGAGGATTTATATCCTCTTCACCCAGCATATTGTTCAACATGAAGCCGCGCCCCGGCAACATGCGGCCGCACCCCTCGCCATTGGAAAGCGTCACTGATGCCGCGTTCCCGGCGACATCCACAATGCTGATGTGCGTGGTGCCGCGCAGCGCCGGAGGGCGACCCAGAATATCAGCCTCGTAGGCTGCCAGAAAACCCGCATCCAGCAGAGTTTCGGCCGCATCCACTCGTAACTCGCGCAAACCGCTTTCCACCCGGGCGCGGTTCGTCGCCGCCATGATGTGCGCAAGCGCTTTGTTGTCAGCGGCCTTGTGGTCGGCTGTTCGCCCTTCCCTAGACTCATGACATCCATATCCCGTTTTTTCCATCAGACGCAGGGCAAAAGCGACCAGCAAACCACCAGTGGATGGCGGTGAATTGCTCAGGATGTGAGCCCCCCGATAGTCAATACGAAGTGGCGGACGTCTCTCTACCCTGTACCCAGCCAGGTCTTCCAATGAGAGATGCCCGCCAAAATCACGGGACAATGCATGGATTTCCGCCGCAATCTCACCCTCGGCAAACAGACGGCCGCCTTCATGGGCCAACGCCTCCAGGGTATGGGCAAGATCAGCGTTTCTCACCAGTGCGCCGAGCGGCGCCAGATTCCCATTGGCATCTCCGAAACACGCCATACTTTCCGGGTCACGGGAGTAGATTGCCGACACCACGTTGAAAAGGAAGGACTGAAAATCGTTCACGCGGACACCGCCACGCGCCAACCCAATGGCATAGGCAAAATGTTCTGCCGCGTTCATTCGACAGAGATCATGCTGAACCGCAGCCAGACCCGCGACCATCCCCGGCGCCGCACACGCACCGCTGCCAATATGAAATTCCTGGGTCGCCGTACCAAAATCTGCCAGGACCGGCAGGAATTCAATTTCCTCCATAGCGCGACGCTTCTTCGGTGTCTGTGAAAAGAAATCATAGAGGACGGGGTCGTCTCGTCCGTCCGCGCATCGCGCAAGCAGGAACCCGCCCCCGCCAAGGGACGCCAGCACGGGTTCGACCACACAGGCAGTAGCCATGGCCGCAACGGCTGCATCAAAGGCGTTACCGCCAGCTTTGAGGATTTCGACCGCCGCCTGGGCGGTTTCTTCATGCCCTGCCGCAACAGCCCCGAATGTCCCGCTTTCCCGCGTCACTGATCGCCTTCTCCGTTCTTATACCGACCATACGCACGTCTTACGCTGGTCAATTTGGGTAACGACGAAAACCATACCCTGTCAAACAATCCGTGCAATTGTCCCCCGCCATGACGGGTATATCAATCGCCATCGGTTGACAGTCCGTGTCCACTATGATTGCCTCGGCATCTGACTAGGGTGAAGAAATAACATCATATCAAGGGCGCAAACATGCGACTAAATTTCTGGATTAGTGTAGTAGCCATCGTCATGACGGCATCAGGCGTGTATGCGCAGGCATTGGGAGAAGGTATTCTGAATTCGGTCAGCTACCGCCCGTTACCCACTGGCGAGGCGATCCGTGTACAGGCACTGGATAACTCCGATGACAACCTTGCACTGATAGAAGAAGTCAAAAAGGCCCTTACTGCCCGCGGCTATGGATTGGCCGAGGACGGTCGTATGATCCTGACCGTGGAAACCCGCAATGAAATCGGCGCATGGTCAACGACAGACCGACGCCATGTCATTGAGTTCCAGACCCAGACAAATTCGCACAGCGACGAATCCGAGGTAAAACTCAACCTGTTCGACACCAACTCGGGTGGTCTTCTCAACAAAGGATCAAGCGGTACGGCTATTGTCACACCAAGCCAGTACATTGTTGAGATATCAGTGGAGGACGCCACCAATGGGAAGCGGCTCTGGCAAGCCTGGGCGGCGGCCGGTCTTGGCCAATCAGACGGCCTTGCTTTGATGAGGGGCATGATTCCGGCATTGAGCGATGCGCTCGGCAAAACCGTTTCCCGCGAGACCTTTCAACTCCGCTAATCCGCCTCACTGAAAACAGAAAATCTCGCCGGGTTTGCCGGTCAGACGACCGGCCTTGCGCGCGACAACCAATTCTTGAATTATCGGGTTATTTTTATTATTTCGATATTTCTAGAAATATAGTTGCTTCAGCAATCAGATGTCCGTATACTCAAATCATGAAACAGATTATGGCACTGGATACAGCGGCTCTTTGCCTTGGTGAATTGGGAAACCCAACCCGACTCGCCATCTTTCGCCTGTTGGTCCGTGCCGGACCGGAAGGCGTGGTCGTGGGTGATATTCAACGCCGTCTGGATATCCCCGGCTCTACCCTGTCGCATCATCTGGCGCATCTGGCGCGCGCGGGTCTCGTGGCGCAAAACCGCGACGGACGCAGTTTGTGGTGCACCGCCCAACACACGGTGATGGATGACCTGATAGAGTTTCTCACCAATCAATGCTGCACCGGGTTGCCGACGCTCACAGCCGAAATGGATCGGGACGCCAGCGATGCTGCGTAACCGGAAATATAGGGAACATCCCATATGACGACACATGTGAAACGTCCTCCCCTCACCGACTTTTCCCTCATTTCTGCCCTGTTTCGGCGCGTTGATCGCGTCGTGCTCGCCTCTCTGGTACTGTTCGGCCTGATTGCAATCGCTGACGCACCGCAAGTGCCGGAAAGCCTGTTTTTTATCCTCGATTCCCTGCTCTGGATCGCGCCGTTTCTGGCTCTCTCCGTCGCCACCGCGGCAGCCGCCAAGGCAACCGGCGCGGACGCCGTGATCGCCCGGGTGTTCACCGGCAGGCCTTACCGGATGATCGTTGTCGCCGCCCT
>JAJFIE010000146.1 GCA_021775275.1 Rhodospirillales bacterium
GGGCGATGGAGCCGTCAACCATACACACAACAGAGCGGATGGAGCTGGGGCGTTCGATCTCAAAGCCCTGTTCCGCCTGAACGATAATCTGTCCTTTGTTGTCCTCGCGGGCAATCTCGTGGCGGATCAGGTAACTGCTCAGCGCGGCGTTGGTTGTGCCCGCCGCCGCCGATTCCGCTACTCCCACGGCGGGACAAAAGTCGCGTACGTGAATGGTGTAATCTGGTTGTTCGACCTCATTGCAGAACACCGCAACCGTCTCAATTCCATGTTCCTTGCAAAACCGGGTCAACCCACTGAAATCCGGGTTGATCCGCCGGATTGCCACCAGGCCCTTTATGGGAACAACAAGATGAACAAAATCGCCGACAGCAATTTCAAGGGGCCATTCCCGCGCATAGTCCGCCGTGCCAATCCCCAGTAACTCAGCCAGTTCCCCCTCATCCAGTTCATTTTTACGAAATGACGGGGGCTGGATATCCAGCATGACCAGCGGGCGGCCATCATCACGCCTTGAAATCTCAACGGCGGCTGTCGTCGTTGGAAGGATTAACTCAACCTCCGCCCTGTCGTCGCCCTTCAGGGCAATAACGCCCTGTTCAATCATTCTGGTCATCAGGCAAATGGTTCCATGTCCGCACATGGGAAGCTCCATCACCGTCGAGAGGAACCGCGCACTGATCGATTTGTCGCTACACTCTGATACAAAACTGGTCGCTGGTGCGCCAATCTCCCTGGCAACCTGTCCTATAATTTTGGCGTCGAGCCCGGCTGCATTGGAAACAACGCCCGCGGGGCTGCCGCCGAAGGCAGTGTCAGTAAAGGCGTCGTACAGGGCGAAGGGGACCGGTGTCATTCAAAAACCTCTTTAACTGAGGTGGAGACTGCCATCTAATTCCGGATGTAACAAAGTATTTACTGACCGGTTAGAATAACCTGCTACCGCAATGCAATGCCATTGTGACAGCCGTTAAACGGGCAGTGAACAAAAAGAGTTTGCCGGAGCACTAGCAAAAATAATTTGTAAAATGTTGTAATTAAATTTGTATAAGGTGATGATGAACATACGCATCGACATTCGATGCAGGAAATTTTTGTTTTGGCGGCGAAGGGAAATATCTAAAAAATAAAACCCGTGCCTTAAGGCATACGATTTAACGAAATCAGTCAATAATACAAAATCAAATCAATTCAGGGAGGATTGAACAGATGAAGAAAGAAGAAAACTGCGAAACAATTGAAACGGACATTGGTTACGGTGACTTCAGCCATCAGGAAAAAAGTCTGGTAAAAAGCGCCCTCAGCCGTGGTGCAACAAGGCGCGACGCCATCAAATTGCTGATGGCAAGCGGTCTGACGCTCGCAGCAGCAGGTAGCATTGTTACGGCAGCCAGTGACGCATTGGCGGCGACGCCTGTGAAGGGCGGCAGCGTCAAGATGTCTCCGGCTTTGCATGGGCCGGATGATCACCTGATTCCGGCGCAGTTCACCTCGACGGTGGATTACGTCCGCGGCCGGGCGCACTACAACAGTCTGGTTCAGCTTAACGATGACATCATTCCGCAGCCGGAGCTGGCCGAAGAGTTCGGCGCCAATGCCAACGCCACGGAATGGACCTTCAAACTGCGCAAGGATGTTACCTTCCACGACGGCAGCAAGTTCGATGCCGATGACGTGATCTACACCATGAACATGCACTACGGCGAAGACTCCATCTCGGTGGTTAAATCACTGGTGGCCGGCGTCAAGGAATGGAAGAAAGTCGGCCAGTATGAGGTCAAGGCCATTCTCGACGCTCCGAACTCCGATCTGGCGACCCTTCTCGGTGAGAAGCAGTTCAAGATCATGAAAAAGGACTCCGCCGGTGATCCGTTACCAACGGGCACGGGGCCGTTTACGCTTGTAGACTTCCAGCCGGGCGTGCGTTCCAAGCATGTGCGTAACGAGAACTACTGGCGTAAAGGGGCGAATTTCGATGAGATCGAGATTTTTGCCATCACCGATCCGGTCGCCCGTGTGAATGCCCTGTTATCCAGAGACATTGACATGATGGCCCAGGTTGATCCAAAGGCGATCAAGCAGGTTGAAGCAGCGGATGGCGTTCAGATCAAGTCTAACCCGTCCGGCTCCTACATGGGGTTCTGCATGATGCTTGATCGGGCCCCCGGTAATAATCCGGAATTCGTCAAGGGCATGAAGTTTCTGCACCGTCGGGACAAGATCGTGAAGTCGATTCTGAAAGGGAATGGAACCGTTGGTAACGATCAGCCCATCAATTCGGCCTATGGTGTTGATTTCTGTTCTGAGCTGCCTCTCCGGCCCTATGATCCGGATCAGGCAAAATTCCATCTGAAAAAATCCGGTGTTACGAGCGCCGAGTTTAATGTTGCCGAGGTTATTCCGGGCATTACGGATGCGTCGCTCCTGTGGCAGCGTGAATGTCAGAAAATCGGATTCGATTTGCAAATCAAGAAGGTTCCCACCGATGGTTACTGGGGGGCAGTCTGGATGCAGACACCGCTCAACGCTGTGACGTGGAACATGCGGCCGACAGCGACCATCATGCTTGATATCGCCTTTGCGCCGGATGCTCCGTGGAACGACACCTATTGGAAGGATGACCGGTTCGGTCAATTGCTGAAAATGGCCAAGGCGGAAACCAATGCCGCGAAACGCCACGAAATTCAGTGTGAGATGCAGACACTGGCACACAATGGATCCGGCATGATTATTCCGGCCCACGCCAATGTTGTGGATGGTCATGCGTCCAACATCAAGGGCATTCCCAATCTTGCCCTTGGTATTCTGGGTGCAAATGAATGGCCTGAGTTTGCCTGGAAAGAAGCGTAAGTTTCTTGATGCCATAGCTTCCAGCCCGGAGAATCTCTCCGGGCTGGTATGCTTATACTTTATGCATTCACAACCTCCCTGGACAATAATAATAATATACGGGGGCCATAGAGGAGGTCCGCGCTCATGGGGTCCATGATTATAAGGCGCTTCGGCATCGGTATCGCCACACTCTGGGTGGTATCGGTTATGGTATTTTTCGGACTATCAATTCTCCCCGGTGACGCGGCCCAGATCCAACTGGGACAAGCTGCAACACCGGAAAGCCTGGCGGCCCTGCGCGCCCAGATGGGCCTGGACGAACCTGCCTATATTCGATATTTCGATTGGCTTGGCAACATGGCGACCGGTGATCTCGGATTATCCAACGCCGGCATCGCGACCATTTCAAGCCTGATTGATTTCCGCCTGGGCAATACGCTTTTTCTGGGCGGAATCGTTGCGGCAATTTCCGTGCCGTTGTCGGTCGTGATGGGGCTGGCTGCGGCCATGTATCCCGGCACCTGGCTTGATCGCACCCTGACGTTCGGCACCATGAGCCTGGTGGCCGTGCCTGAGTTCCTGATCGCCACGTTCCTTGTCCTCATATTCGCCGTTAAACTGCGCTGGTTACCGTCCATTGCCTATATGAGCGGCGATGAATCGGTCTGGAAGCTGTTGATTGCGCTCGCCATGCCCATCCTGACGCTGGTCATCGTTGTATCGGCCCAGATGATCCGCATGACCCGTGCCGGCATCCTGAATGTCATGAACTCGCCCTACATTGAAATGGCGATCCTCAAAGGCGTACCCCGAAAGCGCATCATTCTTC
>JAJFIE010000147.1 GCA_021775275.1 Rhodospirillales bacterium
ATGTGGCCTTTTCATTGAACATCGGGATAGGGAGACGGCTCTCAACGTTGTAAACGACGAGACGCACGGTATTGGAGCCAATATCAATAATACCAAGACGCTCCAACGCCAGTCCTCCACCACTTAATCTTGTGGCACCACCATGCCCTATGACTCTCGCCGAGTCATGTGGATTTCGGCATCAGTTATTCGGGATCGTGCTGATCGGTGAGATCGCGCGGTTTGCTTCCAATGCCGCGGCCCGACAGACTGGGGTTGGTCATGAAATAGTGGTGAGCACTGAAGCCGTCATCCGTACTCTTGACACGTTCATACCCGCCATCCGGCAGCATATTCCAGCTTTGCAGTTGATCCTTGAAATTTGTTACCATTATTTCATCAAGTACCTGTTCGTGGACCGTGGCGTTCCGGATGGGCACCAGCGCTTCGACCCGCCGGTTCAAATTACGCGACATCAGGTCCGCCGACGAAACATAGACCAACGCCTGGGGGGATGGCATCTCAACCCCGTTGGCAAAGCAGAATATACGCGAGTGTTCGAGGAATCGTCCGATAATACTTTTAACCCGGATGTTTTCCGACAGACCGGGAATCCCCGGACGAAGACAGCAAATTCCCCGAACAACCAGTTCAACCTGCACACCGGCAGTGGATGCCGCATACAATGCATCAATCATGTCCGCATCTACCAGTGAGTTCATCTTCATCCAGATAGCGGCCGGTTTTCCTGATTGCACATTCTCGATTTCGGCATCAATCAGATCACACAGGCGCGAACGCAAGGTATCCGGCGAATACGCGACGATCTCCATGGAATCCGGTTTGGCATAGCCGGTCATGTAGTTGAACAGCCGCGCAGCATCCCGACAGAGCGCCGGGTCATTGGAAAAAAATGATAAATCCGTATAGATTTTCGCCGTGATCGCATGATAATTGCCGGTCCCAAAGTGGACGTAGGACCGCAGGGCGCCGCCTTCGCGTCTGACAACCAGATTGACCTTGGCGTGGGTTTTCTTGTCAACGAACCCATAGACCACCTGCGCCCCTGCCCGTTCAAGGTCGCGCGCCCAACGAATATTGGCTTCTTCATCAAAGCGCGCCTTCAGTTCCACCATGGCGGTAACCGATTTTCCGGCTTCCGCCGCTTCAATGAGGGCCGCGATAATGGGGGACTGGTTACTGGTCCGGTAAAGAGTCTGTTTGATGGCGACAACATCGGGGTCCTGCGCCGCCTGTTGAACAAACTGAACAACCGCATCAAAGCTTTCAAACGGGTGATGGACGACCAGTTCCTTCTGCCGGATGGCTGCAAATATATCGCCGCCATGATCGCGGATACGTTCCGGAAAGCGGGCGTTAAATGGTGGAAACAACAGATCTGGCCGGTCGTCGACAATCAATTGCTTCAGGTCTGAAAGACCCAGCATGCCGTTTACTGAAATCACATCCTGCGGCTCGACACCGATATGTTCCGCGACGGTGTCACGCACCAGATCAGGACTGTCCGACTGATAGGTCAACCGAATGACACTGCCACGGCGGCGGCGTTTAAGCGCCGTCTCAAACGTCCGCACCAGATCTTCAGCCTCCTCGTCGATTTCCATTTCACTGTCACGGATAATGCGGAAGGTTGACCCTTCAACCAGTTCACTGTCCGGAAACAGGTGGTGTAAAAACAGACGAACAAGCGATTCCAGGGGCAAAAAACGAATTTGCGACCCGGGTAGACGGATAAACCTGTCCATTTTGCTTTGAAGCGGCAGCAAGGCATGCTGGGTTTGCCCGGTGGCCAGCTTCTTTAACAGCAATACCAGCGAGAAGCCCAGATTCTGGATAAACGGAAAAGGGTGCGCCGGATCAATGGCGATTGGCGTCAGGATCGGAAAAACCTCATCCATGAAACGCTTCTCAAGCCATTTTACTTCCTCATCGGTAAGCTCATCAGGACGTAACACGCTGATACCGACTGAGCGCAACTCATCTTGCAAGGTGAGCCACGAGGCATGTTGGGCGCGCATGAGTTCCGCCGCATGCTGATTGATAGCATCCAGTTGTTGCACTGGCGACAGTCCGTCATCGCTGGGGGTTTTTACCCCGGCGCGGACCTGACCCTTCAGGCCTGCCACGCGCACCATGTAGAACTCGTCAAGGTTCGCCGCAGAAATAGACAGGAAACGGACGCGTTCAAGTATGGGATGCCGGGTGTTTTGCGCCTCCTCAACGACCCGCATATTGAAAGCGAGCCATGATAATTCACGATTGAGAAAGCGATCACTACTGGTTAGTGACGGCAATGAGGTTGCATCACTGCCCACCACGCCCACTGCACTCACAGTGGTGTCGCCCAGGTTGTCATTTTTTGCGATACGGTCCAAAGCCACAGATTGGTTCCCAGACATCCGACTAAATACCCACTTGAATGCCGTGTATCAGTCTACGGTCCCAATGTAGCGCATTTTTATGACAAATAAAGGTCCCGCACGCCCTTGTTCGTCAAATGTTGGTCGGTTAGTTCGGATGGTTCGTGCAACATACGCCAGCTCAGCATCTTTTGTGCGTACTCACAAACCCGCTCCCTGTGCTCGGGCCGGTCAGCCAGATTTTCAAATTCATCCGCATCACTTTCCAAATCAAACAACAGGGGCGGCAGAGACGTGAAGTGAACGTATTTGTATTTCCCGTCACAAATGACGCTGGCGATACATTCGTCCGGACTCAATCCCAGTGGTGGCCGAACGCTGTCATCGGAAGGCCCCCTCATATCAAATGCCGCGTGGTATGCCTGCCGCCAATCCTGGGGCGTAGATCCATGGCAAAATGGCAGCAAGGACCGGCCATCGCATTGCCGGGGAATGCGATGGTCAATGCTTTGGAGAATTGTCGGCATGATATCGACGCTTTCCGTAAACGCCTCGATAACGCTGCCATCCGCCCGGCGGGCCTCAGGTGACGGAT
>JAJFIE010000148.1 GCA_021775275.1 Rhodospirillales bacterium
AACGGGTTCGAGATGAAGCCATTGATGCGGCCGTGGTGACGGAGCCAATACCTGCCGGTGGTGATCTGTCATGCCGGACGATCGTCGAGGAGCCGTTACTGATCGTGACCCCAGAAGCATGCGATGTATCGCGCGGAACAAAGGTGTTGGGTGAGTTGCCATTTATCCGGTTCAATCGCTTAACGGGGACAGGACGTATAATCAACTCTCGCCTGCGCCAGATGCGCATCCGGGTTCACGAGACCATGGAATTGGATTCTATCGAGGCTATTCTGGAAATGGTGGCTGAAGGCATTGGCGTGGCGGTTGTGCCTGAACACTGTGTGACGGTTCGCTATATCGACAAACTTAAGGTCCTGCCGTTTGGTGATCCACCGGTTACACGCAAGGTAGGCTTTGTAGAGCGAACACAGCATCCTCGCACAGCTTTCACCGATGCACTCTATGAGCAACTCTTGGCCTCTGAAGCAGACCGGGAACAGCCATTGAGTGCAGCAATTGCAAAGTGTGCCAAAGTAAAGAATCCAGTCTCGTCAACTGGCCACTAGATGAGACCATGCAATACGTCGGGTTTGCCAATTTAACCAAAACTCCCGCCCACGCGGGAAAGCAGACATGATCAGGCACTAATTTTAACTGCGCTGTATTTCCACTTCTGGCAATACCCGGGCTTGTGCTCACGCCCGCATGCATGACCGGAAATCCCCAGTAAACGGAAGCCCGTTAAATTTTCTGATGAAGCCTCTTCCATAGGCTCTCGCCCCTGTACCGTATGTGACGGTGCGGAGCCTCCCGTGCTTATGTTAGTCCGATGCACAGGTTTGACAGTGATTCACCACCAACATTTGTCTCAGCCGGTTTCGAAGGTTTCTTCGATCATACGCATTAACGTCGCCACATTGATGGGCTTGATAATGTAATCCGCGAGCCCGGCCTTTCTGCCTGCCGCGACCTCTTTGGGCGTGACGGCAGAGGTTATGGCGATGACCGGAATTGCCTTCGTTTCCTTTGTATTCTTCAACTGCCTCACGGCTTCGATGCAATTCATGCCGGAAAGGTCCGTATCCATCAGAATCAGGCCGGGGTGTTCGGCCATGGCAAGATCAAAACCCAATTCGGCAGTCGGCGCGGTCAACAATCGTCCATTCTCCATATTGCCGACAATCTTTTCCATCAGGCGCATGTTATCCGGGTTATCCTCAATATAGAGGATGGTGTGAACGGGAGCATCCTTGCGGTTACGGACTTTTTTCCCGGTTACAGGATGCTTCTTCCCGGTGATTTTGTTTATGTCAATCGGTGTGCCGCTGATGGGGATGTCCACCCAGAAGGTGCTGCCCTTTCCCGCCTCGCTTTCAAAACCAATCTGTCCACCCAACAATTCAATGATATTTTTGGTGATGGTCAGCCCAATGCCGGAGCCTTCTATTGCACCGGCCTCACGACCGAGACGTTCGAACGGTTTGAACAGATCATCCTGTTTCTCCACCGGAATGCCAGTGCCGGTATCAGTGACGCTCATCCGTAACAACCTGCCGGGAATTTCCTCACAGTTGAGGGTCACCTTGCCGCCCTTACTGTTGTATTTAACGGCGTTGGAGAGCAGATTAAGAAGCGCCTGTGTCAATCGGGTAGCATCAGTCCATACCAACGGAAGATCGGTCCCGACGGTCTGATCTGTTATCTCGATGACTTCCCTGCTGGCGCGCACCTGAATCATGGTCAAACAGTGGTCGATAACATCCCGTGTCGAAACGTGATCAATGTCGAGCGAGACATTTCCCGCTTCAATGGTTTCCAGTTCAAGGACCTTGTTAATGAGTTCCATAAGATGATCGCCGCCTTTGAGAATATTGGCGACGGAAGCTTTCTGGTTCTCGCTCAGCGGTTCTTTGGGGCTAAAATCCAGAATCTGCGCGAAGCCCAGGATTGCGTTCATGGGTGTTCTCAGTTCGTGGCTCATGGAAGACAGAAAATCTGATTTCGCCCGGCTGGCTTTTTCGGCGTCATCGCGCGCGCGGACCAATTCGGCGCGCTCCTTGCTGAGTTCACGCACGAACAGGCGCAAGACAAACAGGCCTATAATTCCAACTATACAGAAACCAAGTATGCCGAATCCGACGAACAGATAGCGTTGCTTGGTGATCGCACCATTCAGCAGATCATTGTACAAAGCCAGCCTGACATAACCTGAATCGGAACCGACCTGATACGGAACGGCAACGTATAACAGTGTTCTTCCTATGGTAGCGCTCTTGCGTGTCGAGATACCAACCCCGTCACGAGAAGCCTGGATAACTTCCGGACGGTCGGCGTGATTATCCATACCATCAACGGCTTCGACCGGGACATCCGTATCCGAAAGCACCCTTCCATCGACATTGATTATTGTCACACGCCCATCAATGATATCAGCAACACTTCGGGATAATTCCCTGAGTTCCTGCCCCGATGGTACTTTCTCCTGTTTTTCCAACAGATCAGAGGCGATCCTGGTCGCCATAATCGTCTTCTTGGAATTGAGGTCGCGCAGAATATTCGTGACGTAGAACTGACCCGTGGCAACATAAAAAGTAGCGGCGACAAACACGGTGATCAGAAAGGTTACATAAAGCCGCTTGTACTCCATGTTTTTGTTCCTGTGTTGCAAGTTTCTTGCGGATTTTCCAGAGTACGCGGTCAAATCAGGGGGGTTGGTGAGCATATTCACCCGAAATGACCCGGATCAAGCTGCATACATTAGCATGATATAGTGTTTCTCTCTGTTGTCTCTGAAAAAAGAAAAATGTCCTGTCCTGCACTACCCGGACTTATGATCGTGGCCCCTTGCATGGCCGGAAACCCATAATAATCGGACACCCGAAGAACCGCCTGACGATACCATTTTGTCTGGTCAGCCATCCCCTGTACCGTATGTGACAGTGCGTCCGGACTTGCGCCTGTGCTAGGCATGCAGGGCACCTTTCGGAGAGACCCACATGCCCCGCGACCCGCGTTACGATATCCTGTTCGAGCCGATACAGATCGGCCCGGCGACGGCCAAAAACCGCTTTTATCAGGTGCCGCACTGCACCGGTCTGGGCTGGCTCAGACCCCGCATGCTGGCCGACCTGCGCAGCATGAAAGCGGAAGGCGGCTGGGGCGTGGTCTGCACGGAATACTGCTCGATCCATCCGTCGTCGGACGATCTGCCGTATCCGTCGGCGTCGTTGTGGGACGCGGGCGACATCAAGGCCCATGCCCTGATGACCGAAAAGGTGCATGAACACGGCGCACTGGCCGGGGCGGAATTGTGGATCGGTGGCGCGCGCACGGCGAATCTGCACACCCGGGAAGTGTCCATGGATGTGACCAGCATGCCCAACATGGCGGGCGATCCCTATCAGACCCGCGCCATGGACAAGGAGGATATCCGCGATCTCCGTGACTGGCACCGCAAGGCGGCCCTGCGCGCCAGGGAGGCCGGGTTCGATATCGTCTATGTCTACGCAACCCACGGCTATCTGTTGTCGCATTTCCTTTCGCCCGAGACCAACACCCGCACCGATGAATACGGCGGATCACTGGAAAACCGCGTGCGGCTGATCCGGGAACTGATCGAGGAAACCAAAGACGCCGTCGGCGACACCTGCGGCGTCGCCGTGCGTTTTTCGGCGGAGCAGGGCGGTGGCGGCGATGGCATTCCCGTCACCGGCGAACACCGCGACATGATCGGTATGCTGGCCGATCTGCCCGACCTGTGGGATATCAACGTCAAGGACTACTCACTGGAAATGGGCGTCTCGCGCTTCGTTCAGGAAGCCTCGCTGGAGCCCTACATGGCGTATGTCAAATCCGTCACCTCTAAACCCGTGGTCACGGTGGGCCGCTTTACATCGCCCGATACCATGGCGTCACAGATCAAGCGCGGTATCGTCGATTTCATCGGCGCGGCGCGTCCATCCATCGCCGATCCGTTCCTGCCCAAAAAGATCGAGGAAGGCCGACCCGAGGACATTCGCGAATGTATCGGCTGCAACATGTGTTACACCGGCGACGGCAAGAGCGTGCCCATCCGATGCACCCAGAACCCGACCATGAGCGAGGAATGGCGGCGCGGCTGGCACCCGGAAAACATCGCGGCCAGGAAATCCGACTCACGCGTGCTGGTGGTCGGCGCCGGTCCCGCCGGGCTGGAAGCCGCCCGGGCGTTGGGCCAGCGCGGCTATGACGTCATGCTGGCCGAAGCCGGGCGTGATCTGGGCGGCAGGGTGACGCGGGAAGCCAGGCTGCCGGGCCTGAATGAATGGGCGCGGGTGCGTGACTACCGGGAAACCCAGATCGCCAAGATGGATAATGTCGAGGTCTTCCGCGAAAGCAGGCTGGGCGTGCAGGACGTGCTGGACGTGGCCGCCGATCATGTGGTGGTGGCGACGGGTTCCACCTGGCGACGGGACGGCGTCGGGCGGTTTAATTTATCGCCTGCTGACATCACAGCAGCCGATGCGTCAATCTTCACCCCCGACGACATCATGGCCGGTAACCTGCCGGAAGGCCGTGTCGTGCTGTTCGATGACGACAGCTATTACATGGGCGGCGTGATCGCCGAAAAACTGGCGAAGGCGGGTTGCGAGGTCAACTTCGTGACGCCCGATGACTGTGTCTCGTCATGGTGTGGCTATACGGCGGAACAGGTTCGCGCCCAGCGCCGCTTGCTGGAACTGGGCGTCGGGATCATCACCGCTCACGGCATGACCGCCTATGACGGAAAAGCCGCTTCGCTGACCTGCGCCTATACGGGCCGGGAACAAACCGTCGAGGCGGTGGCGCTGGTCCTGGTGACGCTGCGCAATCCTGACGACACGCTCTATCAGGGTTTGAAAGCCGTCATGGAGAAGGGCGCGGACGGCGCGCCGAAAACACTCAAACGCATCGGCGACTGCGACGCGCCCGCCGTTATCGCCGCTGCGGTCTATGCCGGGCACCGCTACGCCCGCGAACTGGACGAAGAGGTGGACCGGGACAATCCGCTGAAATACGACCGGGTTTTTTTTGAGAGTGATTCGTAGCGCCCGATCATTATCCCACATGCCTGACACGGGCGCAGGTACAGGAAAGTGCAGGTAAAGTACAGGCGTCGCCGCTTAAGAAATTTTTCATCTTCCCGGAGACATTATCAATCATCACGGTACAGATTTTTGGGTGACAGATGATCGACGATACCGCCAACGACATAAAGCGCCTGAGGAAAATCCTGGCCATGACCGCCACTGAAAACGAAGGCGAGTCAATTGCGGCCTTTCTTATGGCCAAACGACTGATGGAAAAACTCGATATCGGTTTTGACCGTCTTATCGATCCGGATAATCCTGTCCTGTTCGCAATCCGGGATTTCGATCTGAGACGCCTGAGAAAAATACTGGCGTTGACGTCTTCCGGAAATGAAGGGGAGACGGTCGCCGCCTTTCTGATGGCGAAGAGGCTGATGGGCCGTACGGGCATATCCTTTGAACAGTTGCTGGATTTCAACAGGTATGATCGTGCCAATTCCATGCAGCACGCCCGGACGGTTGGCGATATGGAAGTCATTTCACTGAAAAAGCGCATCGCCAGGCTTCAGGCGGAACTGGTCGATAAAACGGCTCAGCTTGAACGATACAAAGAGGCGTTCGATTCAATGATCGGCAATGCATGGGACATGCAAAACCTGCCAAAAGAAGCCAATGCAAAACAACAGTACCTGAACTGACATACACCCCGGCGCCATTGCGGACTCTCCGTCAATGGCGGATTTCGCCGGGCCTCAGGCGCTTTTTTTCTTCTTCCGGTTAGAAGCATGGGTTTCCAGATAGGGCGCCAGATAATGCCCGGTGTGACTTGCCGCCACGCCCGCAACGTGTTCCGGGGTGCCCTCGGCGACGATGAAGCCGCCCTTGGAGCCGCCCTCGGGACCCAGATCGATGATCCAGTCGGCGGTCTTGATGACCTCCAGATTATGTTCGATGACCAGCACCGTGTTGCCGGTTTCAACCAGCGCGTGGAGCACTTCCAGCAGTTTGCGCACATCCTCGAAATGCAACCCGGTTGTGGGTTCGTCGAGGATGTAAAACGTCTTGCCGGTGGCGCGGCGTGACAATTCCTTGGCCAGCTTGACGCGCTGCGCCTCACCGCCCGACAGGGTGGTGGCCTGCTGGCCCAGATGGATATAGTCGAGG